>BEHT01000016.1 GCA_002898575.1 bacterium HR17 | reverse complement strand
GGCGCTTGCCGAATGGCATCAACGCCGCCAAGCCCTGTTACAGCAGCGAGACGACTTAGACCAGCAGTTGACGATAGCGACACAGCGACGCCAAGCGGTCGCCGACGAACTGCACCGGTGCGAAATGCGGCTCGCGGAAGCGGAAGCCGAACGAACGGCGTTGGAGCGCCGGCTGGCGGAAGAGTTCAATGTCACCCCTGAAGTCGCTCACAGTGCCGCTCAGCAGGTTAGCCAAAAACAGGCGGCGCTGGATGAATTGGAACGGGTGCGCCGCGAATTGGCGCAAATGGGTGATGTCCGCTTGGGTGTTTTGGATGAACACGAACGGTTGACCGCCCGTATCGCCTTTCTGGACACGCAGGTCGCCGATTTAGAGTCCGCGAAAGCGACGCTGCTCAGCCAACTGTCATCGCTGGAACAGCAGTTTCGCGAGCGGTTCCGCGCCGTGCTGGATCAAGTGAACGAGCATTTCAACGCGATGGTGCACCATTTTTGGCGGGGCGGCGAAGGGCGCCTTTCGCTTACCGAAGGGACAACTTTGGCAGACAGCGGTGTGGAAGTGCGGGTGCGTTTGCCCGGCAAAGCCGAGCAGGACTTGATGGCGTTGTCGGGCGGCGAAAAAGCCATCGTCGGTTTATGCCTTCTGTTCGCTCTGCTGAAAATCAACCCAGCGCCGTTCGTTTTGCTGGACGAAGTGGAATCTCCGCTGGACGACGCCAACACGGACCGGTTCGTAGCGCTGCTACGCGAATTTGCCGATCGCACACAATTCATCGTCATTACGCATAACCCAGTCACCGTTCAAGCCGCGGATCACCTTTACGGCGTTACGATGGAAGATGACGGTATTTCGCGGGTGCTTTCGCTGTCCTTGCGTGAAGCGTTGGCATGGGCGGAGCGACAGTGACCGACGAAACGCGGAGGGCGTCCGGTTCACCGAACCACTTTCACAAACCTCTCGTGGCAACGCCGAATAGTTTCCATCGCCGCTGTCGCGTCCCGCCATCCGTTCGTCACGACCGTTTTGCCTTCCAACTCCTTGTAGATGCGGAAGAAATGCTCAATTTCGCGCAACATATGGGGTAAGATGTCGCCGTAGGCTTGAACGGTGTCGTAACGGGGGTTGTTGACAGGAACTGCCAACACTTTCTCGTCCGGCTCTCCTTCATCCACCATGTCCAGCAACCCGATGGGGCGTGCCACCAACACGCAACCTGGAAAACTGGGCTCGTCCACCAGCACCAGCACATCCAACGGGTCACCGTCATCGGCTAAGGTGCTGGGGATGAAGCCGTAATCGCCTGGATAATGCACCGGCGAGTAAAGCGTTCGGTTGAGTTTAAAGATGTTCAAGCGTTTGTCGTATTCGTATTTGTTTTGGCTGCCTTTCGGCACTTCCACGACGGCGTGGAACTGATGAGGGGCTTTGTCGCCGATCGGCAACGACCAATAGTCCGTCACGATTACCCCTCCTTTGAAGCCATGTTACGCAATTGCTCCAACGCCTCCGGTGTCGCCAGAGCGATGACGACATCGCCGGCGCGTAGCACTGTATCGCCCGTGACGACTTGAGCGCTGTCACCCCGAACGACCGCTACCAACAAACAGCCGGTCGGCAAGGGCAATATCCGAACGGGTTTTTCGGTCATCGGTGACTGCGGCGTTAATTCCATCTCCACGATTTCCAAGCCACCTCGGCGCAGCAGCGCCAACGGCAACACCTCGCCTACGGCGACTTCCTGCTCAATGAGGCGAAACAGCAAGGTCGTTGCGCTGATGGTCTCGTCAATGCCCAAGCGGCGGAAGATATCTTCGTTGCGCGGGTTATTGACGCGCGCGATCGCGCGCGGGACGCCAAACCAGCGTTTGGCGACTTGACAGATGACTAAGTTGTCTTCATCGTCGCCCGTCACGGCGACGACCAAGTCCGCTCGCTCCATGCCGATCCGCACCATCGTGCGGATTTCACACGCGTCGCCGTAGAAAACGGCGTCTCTCAACTCCTCCCGCAACAAATGGTAACGCTGTGGGCGCTTTTCAACGAGGAGCACCTCGTAGCCTTCTTGCAACAGCGCCCGTGTCAACTGATAACCGACCTTGCCGCCACCAGCCACGATGATATAGCGCGGGCGCTTTCCCTCAGCGCTAGCGCGACGCGCCGCGACCTGTTCGGGTGTCGGCAAATCGGCGGCATAGATGCGGCACATTTGCTTGGTCAGTTCCAGATACTCGTTGATGCTGCGCAACGGGCGCTCAAACAGGCGGTCAAACAGCAAACCTGCTGCCAGCACCGTCGCACTGATTGTTTCTATCCCCAACTCGCGGTAGACTTGCGCCCGCAAGGGGTCATAAACCCGCGCCAGCGCGCGTGGAACGCCGAAAATGGCTTTGGCAATTTGGGACGCCATGATGTTGCTGTTATCGCCATTGGTTACTGCCAAAAAAGCGTCAGCCTTTTCTATCCCGGCACTGCGCAGCACATCCACATCAATCCCTAATCCCGTGACGGTCTGACCGCGAAAATGTTCGCCCAGCCGTCGGAAGGCATCCTGATCTTTGTCAATGACACTAACTTCGTGCCCTTCGGCGTCTAACATCAGCGCCAAGGTTGACCCGACCCGTCCACAACCTAAGATGACGACGCGCATGGTTTACCGACCCCCATAGCGCTCATTTTGAGCGCCATAAATCCTGCCATCGCTGGCACTCATCGGTTACTGCACGACCCTCCGCCCGGCGGAGGTATCGGTCTCATGCGACGGGCACGCTGTCAATGATGAGTTCGCAAGGCGGACGGCGCAACAATGCGTCGGCAGTGCGAGTAAACAGGCTGGGGACGCGGTTTTCGGCAAACTGAACGCCCAGCACAATCAAGTCTGCCTGATATGCTTGCGCGGCGCGACGGATGCCCTCATCGGCTTCGCGTGCCCGCACGATGTCCGTGACGGCTGCCAAGCCATGTCGCTCCACGATGCGCTGCGCCTGCTCCAACGCCTTCTGCGCCCGCTCGCTAATTGCTGGTGGCAAGGGTGCGTCCAAAGTCAGCAACCTCGGCACCTCCACGATGTAAGCCAGCACGATGGTGGCGTTCTGCATTCGCCCTAACCGACACGCCAGTTCAACGGCGCGCTCGCTGTAAAACAGGTCAAGGATGGGCACCAAAATGGTGCGCGCTGCTTCAACGGAGTAAACGGCGCGGGCGACTTCCTGCGGCAGCGGTTGGGGCAATCGCAGCATCCAAAAGAGCATCACACCCAAAGTCAGCAAAAAGCCGATGGCAATCAAAACGCCTAAAGGATGAGGTTGCACCGTTTGGTCACCTCCGCCCCGACGGATTTTGCCAATAGCGCCAACGGGCGACGCCCAAGGCGATGACCAATATGCCCATGACCGATGCTGTGACCATCGCTTGCCAGCCCAACCCTTGCGCCAGGGCATAGTGAATCCCCCGCGCTACCATGAGCGCCCCGACGAGGATGAGCAAGAAGGCAGCGAGTTGTCGCCACTGCCGCATCTAACCCGCCTCCTTAAAACGAACCCAGCAAGAGACGCACACCATGCGGTTTCGCTCCCTTTGCCTGTCGTCGCCTTTTGTCTCTACCCTTTATCGTGCGACCGCGGCGCGGCGCTTTCGTCGCTCCAACTCAATGCGGAAGCGCTCGTAAAGGTCCCACTCGCCCGTCTCCGCCAAAATCGCCAGTTGCTCCTCGTCCCAATTTCTGGGCAGGCTGCCGAAGACAGGTTTGCCCGTTCGGTAGCGATACCAAATGTAGTAGGCGATCCAAGCGATGACCCAAAGGGGTCCGAAGATGCGGGCGATTTCATGCGTCCAAAGGACAGCGATGACCATCAGGAAGGAGCCGGTAACCGCCAAAATGCCCAGTAAGGGAATTTGCGCTTCACCGAAGCGAATGTTCAACGGGACTTTGTAGGGACGGGGTGTGTGGGGTTCCTTGATGCGCAAGGCTATTAACGCTATCGTGCTCAAAAAGTAAGCCAGCATCGCCCCGAAGGCATACATGTTTGCCATCGTCTCCAATGCCTTTTTGCCGCTGAAGAAGGCGAAGATGGCTTGGGCGGCGGCGACGCCCGCAAAGAACACGATGCTGCGAACGGGCGTGCGGAACTTCGGGTGGACATAGCTGAGCCAATTGCTAATGAGCCCCAACTCCGCCATGCTGTAAGCCAGTCGCGACGAACCCATCACGCCCGTGTTGGCGGAAATCAGAACGATAGTCGCCGCCAAGATCGCTGCCATCGGTCCTGCCAAAAAACCGACATAAGGCAGATGCGTCGCCAAATATGCCACGGGGTCGCCCTCCCGTTGGGCAATGTCGCGCCAATTGACGATGCCCAACGAGACCGTCGGAAACGCCAGTGCGAACATCAGCACGACAACGATCAGCGCCAACGAAGTGCGCGGGATGACCACCGCAGGGCGCACCGTCTCTTGTGCCGCCTGCGAGACCGACTCTAAGCCGACATACGAGATGACGGCGATGGTGACAGCGTAAATCAATTGCTTGGTCGTCGGAAACTCGTTGTGCCACTGGTGCAAAAATAGTTCGGGCTTCCACGCGAAAGCGAAGCCGATGACGATGATGGACGCCTCCATAAACATGTCTAACGCGCCCAGCACTTCGTTGAACAGCGACGATTCACGGATGCCTTTAATGTTCAAAGCCGCCAGAAAAACGATGAGCCCCAGCGTCTCCGCCAGCCAAACGAGATTGACATGTTGGAAAGGACCGATGTTGACGGTGAACTCGCGGAAGGACGGGAAGAAAAAGTTGATGTAGCCTGCCGATGCCATCGCAAAGAGGGCGACATCAACGGTGTAATCCAGCATCAATGCCGCCCCTGCAACCAGCCCCCAAAAATCGCCCAATCCCCGCAGGGTAAAGTAGTGTCCCCCTCCGGCAACGGGGTAAGCCGCTGCCATCTCGGTGTAAGCCAAACCGACGAAGATGTAAACGATGCCCGCAACGGCGAAGGCGAGGGGCGTGGCGCCTTGCGCCGCTGCCATGACCAACCCCAACGCCACATAGACATCGGCGCCGACATCGGCGTAGCCCCAGCAAAACGAACCCCAGACTGAAATGTGGCGGCGCAGTGTAACTTTTTCGCCCGTTTGCCGTTCCATGTTCACGCCCTCCCCTATTGCGTTGTGACTGTCATGTTGCCAAAGCAATGAGACATCTTGTCCCAACGAAAGTTGCAATGGGAAAGGCGGGAGGGCGCTGCGGTGGTTTGCCGCAGCCGACGGCACAATTGGCACACCATGCCCCTCGCTCCGCTTGCCGTAAACACGGCGCAGAGTGTCTTAAACGGCATTGACCGCATGACCGTATCTACGCTCGCTGGTTAAGCCCTAACGATGCCGACTAAGCGACAGCCTGCCTTGCACTTTGCGTTTCGGTCCGTAAGGACGCTCGGCACGACGCTTAAGCCACTCATGGACGCGCTTCAGCGCCGCTCCTTTCACCCATCGGCGGAGCGCTTTTGCGACGAGTTGAGATGGGGGCGTTCGTTTTGCGGCTCCTCGCCATTTAACGCCCTCCTCGCTCATTCGCCCAGGTAGGCTTTGCGGACGGCTTCGTTGGCGAGCAACTCACCGGCGCGCCCGTGCAAGACGATGCGCCCTGTCTCCAGCACATAACCTCGGTCGGCGGTGCGCAACGCCATGTGGGCGTTTTGCTCTACCAGCAAAATCGTCACGCCCCGCTCGCGGATGGTGCGGATGACGCGGAAAATTTCCTGCACCAGCACGGGTGACAGCCCCAGCGACGGTTCGTCCATCAGCAACAAACGCGGCGCCGCCAATAGCGCCCGCCCGATTGCCAGCATTTGCTGCTCGCCCCCGCTGAGCGTGCCCGCCAATTGGTTTTTGCGTTCGGCAAGGCGCGGGAAGATATTGAAGACCCAATCCAAATCGCGCCGCACGCCGTCTTTGTCCTTGCGCAAATAAGCCCCCAGTTCCAAGTTCTCCAGCACGGTCAAGTTGGCGAAAACGCGCCGTCCTTCGGGCACTTGCGCGATGCCCAACGCGACGCGCTCGTGGGGTGGCAGATGGGTGATGTCGCGCCCGTCAAACAGGATGCGCCCGCGTGCGGGACGGAGCAACCCGGCGATGGTCAGCAGCGTCGTCGTTTTGCCCGCGCCGTTGGCGCCGATGAGCGTCACGATCTCGCCAGCCGCCACTTCCAGACTGACGCCGTACAGCGCTTGAATGACGCCGTAAAACACCTCCACGCTTTCAACGCGCAACAACATATCGGCGTGTTCACCGCCCTTGCAAACCAAGCGGACGCTTTTCACATGCGTCCCGACGACGGTTCGGTGTCGGCAGGGGCTTCCACTTCCAGCGGTTCGCCCAAATAGGCGGCGATGACTTTCGGGTCGCGGCGAATTTGTTCGGGCGACCCTTCAGAGATGATTTCGCCAAAGTCCATGACGATGACCCGCTGGCAAATGCCCATGACGACACGCATGTCGTGTTCAATGAGCAGGATAGTCAACCCCCACGCTTCGTTGAGGTGCTTGATAAGGTGCATCAGCCCTTGCGTTTCGGCGGGGTTCATGCCTGCTGCCGGTTCGTCCAACAGCAACACTTTGGGCGAGAGTGCCAGCGCCCGCACGATTTCCAACCGTCGCTGGTCACCGTAGGGCAAATTTTTCGCCTTCTCGTGCATCCGTTCGTGCAACCCAAACAGGTGCAGCAACGCCGCACACCGTTGTTCAATGGCGCGCTCCCGCGCTTCCTGATGTGGCAGCGCCAACACAGCTGCCCAGAAGGAGTAGCCTGCTTGGTGGACGAACGCTGCCCGCACATTGTCCAGCACGCTCAATTCCTTGAACAGGCGGATGTTTTGGAAGGTGCGGGCGATGCCCATCTGGGCGATGCGGTGCGGCGGTTGTCCGTTCAGCCGCACGCCGCCCAACCAAATTTCACCTGCTGTCGGCTGGTAAACGCCCGTGATGATGTTGAACACCGTCGTTTTGCCCGCACCGTTTGGACCGATGAGCCCCACCAACTCGCCGTCCCGCAATTGCAGGTGAAAATCGCGCACCGCCACTAAACCGCCGAACTGCATCGTGCAATTGCGCAACTGCAGGAGGACAGCGTCGCTGCCCGCCGACGCTCTCGGCGCTTTGGCGGGCAGAGGTTCAAGGGGCATTTCTCTGCGACGACGCCAGGTCAACTCCCAACTGCCCAATAACCCTTGCGGGCGCACCAACATCATGACGATGAGCAGAAGGGCGTAAAGCACCATGCGGTATTCGCCGATGGAACGGAGCAGTTCAGGCAAGGCTGTCAAAACGCCCGCTGCGAAGACCGAGCCCGTCAGGCTCCCCATGCCGCCGACGATGACCATGACGACGGCTTCAATGGACTTCATAAACTTGAAAGTGTCGGGGTTGATATAGCGCTGGCTGGGGTCGTGGGCAAACAGCGCGCCCGCGACGCCCGCAAAAAATGCCCCGATGACAAACGCCAGCACCTTGTAGTAGGTCGTGTTGATGCCGACGCACGCGGCAGCCAGTTCGTCTTCGCGGATGCATTGGAAAGCGATGCCCCGCGTGCAGCGGACGAGGCGGTAAATGACCCAAACGGTCGCTGCCGCCCAAAGGGCGACCCAAAGGAAGTGGCTGGCAAAAGGCACCTCGCCCAAAGCGGGGATGTCCGTCAAGCCCCGTGCCCCGCCGACAACCTCCAAGTTGACAAACATGACCCGAATGATCTCCCCGAAGCCCAAAGTCGCGATCGCCAAATAGTCGCCACGCAATCGCAGCGTCGGCAAACCGACGATTAGCCCTGCGATAGCTGCGACGGTGCCGCCCAACAGCGTCATCGCCAAAAAGATGAAAGGTTGCACAGCGGGTTGCTGGACAGCAGCAGGCATCTGAGCGACAAGCCATTTGCTGGTCGCAGCAGCGGTGTAAGCGCCGACCGCCATGAAGCCAGCGTGCCCCAACGAGAATTGTCCTGTAAAGCCCATGATGAGGTTGAGGCTGACTGCCAGCATCACATTGATGCCGACCAACCGCAGCAGATAGAAGGCGTAGGGGTCCAACCACGCCACAAAAATGCGGTCCAGTAGCCAAAGGGACACCCCCACTGCGAGGGCAGCGAGCGTCAACTTGCTTGTCCTCACACCTTCTCCACCATCCCTTTGCCCAGCAAGCCTGTCGGCTTGAACAGCAGGATGAGGATGAGGACGGCAAACGCGACGGCGTCGCGCAGTCCCGAGGCAAAGTAGCCCACAAAAGTCTCCGCCAAGCCCAACACGAACCCGCCCAACACCGCGCCGGGCAAATCGCCGATGCCACCCAGCACCGCTGCGACAAAGGCTTTGATGCCCGGCATCAGCCCCATCAGCGGGTCAATTTTGGGATAACTCATCGCCAACATCACGCCCGCTGCCGCCGCCAGCGCCGAACCTATCGCAAAAGTCATGGCGATAACGCGGTTGACATTGATCCCAACGAGGTAAGCCGCTGTGATGTCCTGAGCGATCGCCCGCATCGCTTTGCCCAGCAATGTGTTGAACACGATGAACCGCATCAACGCCAGTAACGCCAACGAACCGCCGAGGACGAGCAACTGCTTGTCAGTAAGTTGCACAGCCCCCAAGCGCAAGAGGGGCGTTTGTGCCGTCAGCCATGCGGGCAGATCTTGCCGAGGCGTCGCGCCCAAGATGACTTGCCCGCCATACTCCAAAAAAAGGGAAACACCGATAGCGGTGATAAGGGCTGTCAAGCGGGGTTGGTGGCGGATGGGGCGATAAGCGCAACGCTCAATCGTCACGCCCAGCGCCGCGCACGCCAGCATCGCCGCGGCGAAGACGATAGCAAACCGCAGCGGCAACGGTAGCGTTTCCACGACGGGCGCTTTGGCGACGAAGTAGCCGACGAACGCGCCGACCATGATGATGTCGCCGTGGGCGAAGTTGATGAGCCGCAGCACGCCGTAGACCATTGAGTAACCCAGCGCGATCAGCGCGTAGATGCTGCCCAAGGCAATACCCAACACGAACAGTTGCAACCATTGCGTCCCGTCCATGTCAGCGTTCACCGTCGCATCGGCGTGGATTTTACCCGTCCGTCACCGCGTCCGTGGGGCGCGGGCGGGGCGCACTTCCACCTCCATCGGCGGGATGGTGGCGACGACTTGCGTCTTACCGTCCCTGATGCGCAAGACAAGCAAAGGTTTTTGGGCGTTGTGGTGTTCGTCAATGGTGATGCGCCCTGTCACGCCGGGAAAGTCCTTCGTTTGCTCAAGGGCGTCGCGGATTTTAGCGGGGTCAGTGCTGCCCGCCCGGCGGATGGCGTCGACCAAGATGCGAGCAGCATCGTAACCCAACGCTGCCATCGCATCGGGCAACTCACCGTAGCGCTCCTTGAACTTCTTGACGAACTCCTGCACTTCGGGGCGCTGCTCGAAGGGCGAGAAGTGGTTGCCGAAATAAACGCCCTGCCCCTCCAAATCGCCCCGAATTTCCTGAATGAGGCTGGCAGAGTCCCACCCGTCGCCGCCCGTAACAGGCAGGTTCATGCCCAAGTCGCGGCGCGCTTGCTTCAAAATTAACCCGCACTCGGTGTAGTAGCCGGGCACAAACAGCACATCGGGGTCGGCGGCTTTGATTTTCGCCAGTTGAGGCTTGAAGTCCACATCGCCCTCTTGGTAGTTTTCGTCGGCGACGATGCGTCCGCCCAGTTGCTCAAAAGTTTTGGCGAAAAACTCCGCCAAGCCGACGCTGTATTCGTTTTTGCGGTCCTTGAGAATAGCGGCGGTGCGGGCTTTCAAGTGCTCAAAGCAAAAGCGTGCCATCGCCGCTCCCTGAAAAGTATCCACGAAGCAAATCCGAAAGACCCACTTTTTGCCTTGCGTCACTTTCGGGTTGGTGGACGCAGGGCTAATCATCGGGATGCCTGCGCTCTCGCAGATGTTGCCACCGACGATGCTGCGGGAACTGGCGACTTCTCCCAAAACGGCAACCACGCGATCGCGGGTGATGAGTTTTTGGACAGCGGCGGCGGCTTCTTCCGTCTTGCCTGCGTCGTCTTCCGTGATGACGACAATCTTTTTGCCTAGCACACCGCCTTGCTTGTTGATTTCATCTATTGCCAGCCGAATGCCCTTGTCAGTGGATTGACCGAACGTCGCTGTCGGTCCTGTCATGGACGCGAAATGCCCGACCTTGATGACATCGCTTTCGGGTTTGCGACAACCGACAAGCGCAATGACGGCTGCCAACGCGCCCAGACACGCGATTGCCCGCATACTCATCACCACCTTTGGGAAGGGTCACCTGCGAGCCATGCGCCTTCAAGTTTAGCATCGCCGCATCTGCTCTCAGCAAGGTGCCGTCCGAAGAACACGGGCGCAGCGCCCGTCCCTAAAGGGACAGCCCAGTGCCAAAATCAAGGGCGACGCCGCGTCGGGAAGGAGGGTAGAACCGTTGTCCATCACCGAATTTTTTCAGCGGCTTCTGGATGTGGAAGCGCTCATCCGTTGGGGTGGTCTGACGGGCATCGTGGTCATCGTCTTCGTGGAGACAGGGCTGTTCATCGGTTTCTTTTTGCCCGGCGATTCGCTATTGGTGACGGCGGGCATCATGGCAGCGGCAGGCTACTTGGATTTGCGTTGGCTCATCCCGCTGACCATCCTCGCCGCTATCATCGGCGACCAAGTCAACTACGCCATCGGTTACCGTGCGGGGATGGCGCTGATGAACCGCTACGAGCGCTTTCGTCCCCATTTGGAACGAGCACATGCCTTTTACGAAAAGCACGGGGCAAAAACGATTGTCCTTGCCCGCTTCGTCCCCATCGTCCGCACCTTTGCGCCTGCTATCGCCGGCGCGGCGCGGATGGACTACCGCACTTTTGTCACCTATAACATCGTCGGCGGCATCATTTGGGTGCTCAGCACAACGCTGACAGGTTACACCCTGGGCAACCTCATCCCCCACATTGACCGCTACCTGCACATCGTTATCGGCATCGTCGTTTTGCTGTCCGTTTTGCCCATCTTGCGGGAATGGTGGAAGGAGCGGCACAAAGCGGAGGTGCGTTGACGAGGTGCGATGGGTGATCGTCGCCGTAATGCTGCTGATGGGGCAACCCGTGTCCGGGCAAGGGCTGATTTCCGTCCCGACAGGTGATGTCCTGCCCAAAGGGACACTCAGCGTTGATGGGGAGTTAGACACCGGACGGCGACTGTGTTCGCCTGAAACACTGGTGCTGACGACTTGGCGGTTTGGGCTGACGCATTGGCTGACCGTCGGTGCGGATGTGCGGTTGAACCGCCGCGTCATCGTCACGCCTAACTTCAGCCTGCGCTTGTGGCGCTCATCACGGTGGTCAATCGCTTACGGCGTGGAAAATGTGGGTGTCCGCAGTTTCGGTGAGCAACCTTATTTGACTGTCAGCCACCGAGCAGGGCGGGTGCGATGGCATCTTGGGTGGACAAACGACGAACGCGACCGAGCGATGGGCGGCATTGAATGGCAATTGACCCAACGCTGCACCCTCCAAAGCGACTTCATCGCAGGGCGGGGCAACTTTTTCGCCATCGGACTGCAATGGAGTTTGTCAGAAAACTTGGCGCTGACAGTGGCATTTTTGCGTCCCAATGCCCGCGACGACGAGCAAGGCGTTTTCGTGGACCTCAACTGGACGCACGCCGTTGGACGGTAAATGCCGCTTTTAGCGGACGAACTGTTTGTGCCCTGTTTGCGCTTTATCCATCGGTGCTCCCAACGCAGGTGGACCACTGTGTAGTTTGATTTTTTGCCGAAGGGGGAACGCCGATGGACGAAGTGCTGGATGAGCTGCAGGAGCAGGTGCAAGAGCCGCCTCGTGATTGGCTCAACCGCGCCATCGCCATGACGCTGGCGATTTTCGCCGCTATCATGACGCTGGCGAAAATCGTGGACGATAACATCGTGCAGGAAATTATCGCCGACAACCAGCAATGGGTGGACGCGTGGCTGTGGTATCAAGCCAGCAGCGTCAAGGAGCACCTGTTTGAGTTGCAAGTTGACCAGGTGCGCCTTTGGGCAGAGCGCAACGGGGCGACAGCCCAATGGCGCGCCCGCTTGAACGCTTACGCCCATCAGTCGGCAAAGTATCGTCAACGCAAAGCGCAGACGCAAAGGTGGGCGCAACAATGGCGCAAACGGCTGGAAGTGCTGAACGCGAAGGATGACTGGTTTGACCGGGGCGATGCGCTGTTTGGGATGAGTTTTTCGTTCCTCGCCGTCAGCGCCCTGACGCGGCGCAAATGGCTCTACGGTGTGGCGGTGCTGTTGGGTGTAACAGCGACAGCGATGGCGGCTTACGGTTGGTGGTTGCCTGTCCCGCCCGCGCCGCCGATGAGTTGACTGACTGCGTCGTTCTGGCAGCGACTGCGGCAATTTTGTAGGGGCATAGCCCGCTGCGACCTAACGGACGAATCAAGCGGAAAGGAGTTTTTTGTGTGGCGGAAACGGTGCGCATTCTGTTCGTCGGCGATGTCGTCGGGCGGACGGGGCGTCGGGCGCTCGCCGCGTTGTTGCCCGCACTGCGCAAGGAACTTTCGCCCGATTGCGTCATCGTCAACGGCGAAAACGCCGCTGGCGGGATGGGTATCACGGAAGCGACGGCGCAGGAGCTGTTTGCTGCCGGCGCTGATTGCATCACGACGGGCAACCATGTCTGGCAGCAAAAAGAAGCGTTGCAACTGCTGACGCGGGAACATCGCGTTTTGCGTCCTGCTAACTTCCCGCCCGATGCGCCCGGCTGCGGATGGCTCGTGTTGCCCCTAAAAGGGGGTAAGGCGCACATCGCCGTCATCAACATCATGGGGCAAGTGTTCATGAAGCCTGTCTTGGACTGCCCGTTTCGCACGCTGGACGCCGTCCTTGAGCAACTGCATCCGCCGACCCCACTGGTTGTCGTGGACTTTCATGCCGAAGCGACCAGCGAAAAACAAGCCTTTGGCTTTTACGCCGATGGGCGCGTAACGGCGGTCTTGGGCACTCACACCCATGTCCAAACCGCTGACGAGCGCCTCTTGCCCAACGGCACGGCGTTCATCACCGATGTCGGGATGGTGGGAGCCATCAACAGTGTTATCGGCATGCGCGTTAACGAAGTGCTTTATCACTTCACGACCAAGTTGCCCGCCCGTTTTGAAGTGGCGACGGGACGGGCAGGGCTTTGCGCCGTCTTGGTGGAAGCGGACGCGCAAACGGGTAGAGCGGTCGCGATCCGACGCATCGTTCGCGAAAGCGACGGGCAGGAGTGATGGCGGATGGCGTTTTTGGAAATGCGCGGCATCACCAAACGCTTCCCCGGCGTGCTGGCGCTGGACAAAGTGGACTTCAGCGCCGAGCGGGGGGAAGTCCACGCCATCGTCGGGCAAAACGGGGCAGGCAAGTCCACGCTGATGAAAATCCTGGGGGGTGCCTACAGCGACTACGAAGGCACGATCCTCTTAGACGGCAAACCCGTCAACATCCGTTCGCCCAAAGACGCGCAAGGGGCAGGCATCGCTGTCATCTATCAGGAACTCAACCTCGTGCCTGACATGACGGTCGCCGAAAACATTTTCCTCGGGCGCGAACCGACGAGGTTTTTAGGGTTGGTGGATTTTCGGCGGATGCACCAAGACGCCGCGCAAGTGCTGGCGCTGTTGGACCCGACCATTGACCCTGCCGCTAAAGTGCGGGAATTGCCCGTCGGCAAGCAGCAACTGGTGGAAATCGCCAAAGCCCTCGCCCAGCACGCCCGCATCCTCATCATGGACGAACCGACCTCTGCGTTGACCGAAGCCGAGACGCAGAAACTTTACGACATCATTCGCCGCCTCAAAGCGCAAGGGACGACGGTGCTGTATGTGTCCCATCGGTTGCGCGAGGTGTTCACCATTTGCGACCGCATCACGGTCTTGCGGGACGGACGCAAGGTCGGAACGACGCGCGTCAGCGAAACGGACCCGCGCCAAATCGTGGCGATGATGGTCGGGCGTGAAGTAGAGGAAAGCGCCGCCGAACCCCTTGTCGTTTCCGACCGACCAATTGTGCTGGAAGTGCGCAACCTGACCGTCGTGGACGCCGAAAACCCGCAAAAGCGGTTGCTGGATGGTGTCACGCTGACGCTGCGACAAGGGGAGATCGTCGGGATTTTCGGGCTGCTCGGCGCAGGGCGGTCGGAATTGCTGTTGACGCTGTTTGGCGCGTCGCCGGGGGTTATCGTGAGCGGCGAAGTGCGGTTGAACGGGCGCGCGGTGCGGTTTCGGTCGCCGATAGACGCCATCAACGCCGGCATCGGTCTGGTGACAGAAGACCGCAAGACGACGGGGCTCATCTTGACGATGACGGCCGGACACAACATTTCACTGGCAGCGTTGCCGCTGTTCTCGCGGTTTCAATGGGTGCAGCGGAACGCGGAAGAGCAAGCCATCTGGCACGCTTACGAACGCCTCAACATCCAACCGCCGATGCCTTATATGCCCGTCGCCCACCTGTCGGGCGGCAATCAACAGAAGGTGCTGCTGAGCCGCTGGCTGTTGGTCAAGCCCAAAGTGTTGCTGCTGGACGAACCGACGCGGGGTGTGGATGTCGGGGCACGGGCGGAGTTGTATCGTTTCATCCGTCGCCTCGCGCACGAGGAGGGCGTGGCAGTTTTATTCGCCTCGTCAGAGTTACCCGAAGTGCTGGCGTTAGCCGACCGCATCCTTGTCATGCATCAGGGGCACATCGCCGCTGAACTGCCGCCTACAACACCCGAAGACCACATCATGCTCTATGCAACAGGCGGGCATTTGGCAACCGCGCGTTAAGGACAACCTTTTTACGCGCCCTTTGTGCGGGAGCGATGACGGACAGCGTTGGCGCCCTCCTGCCAGCAGATGACTTTTGAGCCGCAAGCGACGGACGGTCGCTCTTTGGACGACGGAAGCGTCAGCGAATGTCCCCACCGCGCCTCATGCCGTCAGGCGCACATAGATGCCGTCAGCGATGTCAGTGTCCACCGCATATTGCGTGTGGCGGACTTCAAAGACGAAGGACGGAAAGCGCCGCAACAACCGGATGGGTTCTCCGGGCAGAATGCCCATCGCCATCAATTTTTGCATCTGCGGGGCATCGCGCATCTGCAAGTAGGCGATGCGTCCGATTTCGCCCGGCTTCATCTCGGACAGCGGGACAATCAACCGAATGCCCGTGCGGCGGGCTTCTTCACAGCATTTGCCGGGCGGAATTTCGCCGCCGTGCGGGCAATAGCGAGGGTGACCCAGCAAGGTGCAAACGGCTTCCTCTAAGCCTTCGTGCAAGATGTGTTCCATGCTGCAAGCGGCTTCGTCCAGCAGGTGCCCGGAAGTCTGTAGTAAATCGGCGAGCAACCGTTCTGCCAACCGCCGCCGGCGCAACACGCTTTTGGCGACTTGCTCACCCGTTGAAGTCAACTGCCAGCCACCGTTATGCCGTTCAATCAAACCGTGTTCCGCCAGCTCTGCCAACGCCCCGTCGGTCAGCGACGCCTCCAATTGGGGCAAGTAAGGTGGCTGGCTCCCTTCCTTGACCTGCAGCCAAAACAGTTCCAAAACATGCTCCGCTTCTCGGCTGAGGGTCATCGTCCAGTCGCCTCCGAAAGTCGGTGCCTTTGCGTGTGTCACAATCATTGTGCGACCGACACTTGCGGGGTGGTTTTGACGATGCGCAACATCACATGGCTGTTGGTTCTGGCGGCAGTGGCGCCCGTCTGCGCCCAAGACCGCTTGGTGCTCGTCTCGCCCCATTGGGAGGGCATCCGCATTGAGTTTGACGCTGCCTTCAAAACCCACTACCGCCGCCGCTTCGGGCGCACCGTAGCGCTGCAATGGCTGGATGTCGGCGGGACGATGGCAATTTTGCGGTTCATCCGCACCAGTTTCAAAGCGTCGCCCAACGGCATCGGCGTGGATGTCTTTTGGGGCGGGGGTGTTGACCCGTATGTGCAACTGCAACGGGACGGCTTGCTGCAGCCCGTGAAATTGGCGCCCTCCGTGCTCCGTCGGTTGCCCCAAACGATCGCCGGCTTTCCGCTTTACGACCCGCAAGGGCACTGGTATGGTGCTGCTGTGTCGGGGTTTGGCATCCTGTTCAACAAAGCCATCCTGCGGTTGCGTCAGATGCCGACGCCCCGCGCTTGGGACGATTTGGGTGACCCCGTTTGGTTCGGCTGGATGGAACTGCCTGACCCGCGCCGCAGCGGTAGCGCCCACATGATGTGTGAAATCATTTTGCAGGCTTACGGCTGGGAAAAAGGTTGGGAGGTGCTGACGCACCTGTTCGCTAACGCTAAACGGGTTACGCCCGGCTCCGAAGAGCCGGTCACCGATGTCAGTATCGGCGAAATCGCAGCGGCGCCGTGCATTGACTTTTACGGCTGGTCCAAAATCGCGCAGGTCGGCGGCGACAAATTGGGCTTCATCTATCCGCGCCGACTCACGGTCATCAACCCCGACGCCATCGCCGTGCTCAAGGGCGCTCCCAATTTGTCCGTCGCCAAGGCTTTTTTGGAATTCGTGCTCTCGGAGGAAGGGCAACGGTTATGGCTTCTGCCCGTTGGAGCGGCAGGCGGACCACGCCATTTCACCTTAGCCCGCATGAGCGTGTTGCCCCATCTCTACGCCCAATTGGGCGGACGCGCCGTCGTGAGGGTCAACCCGTTCCGCTTTCCCGTCGGGTTTCGCTACGATTCCCGCAAGGGCAACGCCCGCATTGATGTCCTCAACAGTTTACTCGGCGCTTTCCTCGTTGATGCCCACCGCGAACTGCAAGCGGCGTGGCGGCGATGGGTCATCAGCGGCAAGGCAGCGGCACGCTTCCACCAACGGGTCTGCCGACCGCCCGTGAGCGAGGCAGAAGTGATGGAACTGGCGCCGCGATGGGCGACCGACCGCGCGTTGGCGGCGCAGACAGAGACCGCATGGGCGCACCGCGCCCGTCAACGCTACCGTTTTTGAGCCCGCTTCAACCCGCCTGAAGCAACCGGTTGACGGTGTCCAGTGTTTCGTCCACTTCCTCGGGGCGTTCAAAGCCGATGATGAAGGTATCCACGCAGCGTTGGGTCAAGACAAACCGCAGGCTGGCTTCGCGCTCTTGCGGCGTTTGGAAAGTGCCCTCACCGAAGATTTTCATGCCGATGACCGCTTTGCCTTTCGCCCGCATCGCCCGCAGCAGTTCGGCGACCCGTTCAGGCGCGCCGTCCATACGGGTGCCTTTGTGGTTGATGCGGGCAAGTTGCACCTGCACCCAGTCGGATTGTAGCGCCGCTTGCAATGCGTCCCAACTGTGACACGAAGTGCCATGGGCTTTGAGGATCCCGCGTTGCCGGGCTTCTTCCAGTTCATCCCGCATCGCCTTCAGTTCGTCCAGCCAATTGGGGCTGGTCGTGCAATGCAGCAAGACGATGTCTAAGTAATCGGTGTCCAGTTCCAGCCGAAAGCGGTCTAGCGCCTGTCGGGCGCTGGTGACCGTTTCAGGCAACCCGCGCGGTTGAAACCAGATTTTGGTCTGGATGACGACCTTATCGCGGGGAATGCCTTGCAGCGCGTCCCGCAAAAAGGTGTGGGTGCCGTAAAGGTCGGCGACATCAAAGAAGTTGATGCCCCGCTCGTAAGCGTGGCGGATGAGGCGGATGAAGGCTGGTTTGCCCATTCGCGTGTGGTTGGATTGGCGCATCCAGCCTTTCATGCCCGTGCCCAAACCGACCAGCGACGCCCGCAACCCCGTGTTACCCAGCGGCACTGAGTCCGTCGCCGACCGCACCGTTGGCTCCGCCCAAGCGAGATGTCCGAGGGTCGCGGCACTTGTCCAACCCATCAAATGTGCCAGAAACGCCCGTCGTGTCCAACCCATCGTTTCACCCCCGACGCAATTTTGTGCCTTTGATGCTATCGCAAAAACCGACCGCCGTCCAGTGGAATGACGGCGCCCGTCAGGTAATCGCAAGCGATGCAAAACAGGACGGCTTGCACGACTTCATCGGGCGTGCCCAACCGCCCCAGCAGCGTTTTGGCGCTCATTGTGGCGCGCCATACATCGGCGTCCATGTTTTCAGGCGGCAAAACAGTGCCTAACGCGACGCAGTTGACCCGCACTTGCGGCGCCAACGCTTTCGCCAACCCCTGCGTGAGGACAAGAACGCCCGCTTTGGCGACACAGTAGGGCAAAAACTCTGTCCAAGGGCGCAACGCGGCGGTGTCGCTGATGTTCACGATGACACCCCCGTCGCCTTGCCGCAGCCATTCGGCGGCGTAGCGACAGCACAAAAACACGCTGGTCAGGTTGCTTTCCAGCGTCGTTCGCCACTGGGCGGCGGTCAGTTGGTCAAAGGGCGTGCGCTCAAAGACAGCGGCGTTGTTGACGAGGATGTCCAACCCACCAAACGCTGTCGCGACTTCGCGCATCATCATTTGCACTTGCGCTTCATCGGTCAGGTCAGCGCGGAAAGGCAGCGCCCGAACGCCCAAGGTTTGCAGTGCCCCGGCGGTTTCCATTGCCTCGCGTTCTGAAGAGCGGTAGTGGACGGCGACATGAGCGCCCCGTTCGCCTAACGCCAACGCGATAGCGCGCCCCAATCGCTTGGCGGCACCGGTGACTAACGCGACTTTGCCCCGCAACTCCATCGGTAGGTCACCCCTACCCCCAACACTGTGGCAAGAGCGTCCCGCCGACGCTACAACTTGCTGCCGGAGGCGATCGGCTCATGGGGCGTTTGATGACGGGCGAAGAAGCGCTGGCGTGGGGTGCCTGGTGCGCCGGCGTTCGGTTCGTGACAGGCTACCCTGGCACGCCCAGCAAAGGACTTTTTGCCGCACTCCAAACGCTCGCCGCCAGCCAACCGAACAATGCACCGTCGTTCCATTGGGCGGCTAACGAAAAGGTCGCTTTAGAACTCGCCATCGGTGCCACGCTGGCGGGGCAACCGGCGTTGGTGTGCGTAAAAAGCGTCGGCGGCAATGTCCTGCTAGACGCCTTGATGACGGTGAACCTGACGGGCGTGCCGACACCACTGGTCATCGCCCTGGGCGACGACCCGTCGGCGTGGCACTCGCAGAACGAGCAGGACACGCGGTGGCTGGCACTCATGAGCGAATTGCCGCTGCTGGAGCCAGTGAGCGTGAGCGAAGCGGCGCAAACGATGCACACGGCGTTCCAAATCGCAGCGGCGTTTGCCTTGCCCGTCATCGTGCGGTTCACCAAAGCCTTCGCCACCGCCAACGAAGAAAGGGACGAGCCTGTCGCGGGGTTGTCGCCGGTCACCACCCCGCAACGCCCATCGCTGCCGTCCATCGCGTCAGGTGGCAACGCTGTAACGCTGCACGCCGCGCTGCACGAAAAAGTGCGGCGCCTGCAAAGTGTGTGGGACACCAGCCCGCTAAACGCCGCAACAGGCGATGGCAGCATCGCCGTCATCGGTGTCGGCTTTTGCGCGACAAAGGTGCGCCAGGTGCTGGCAGCGTTGCAACCGTTTCTGCCACCGTTGCGCTGCGTGGCGTTGGCGACGACCCATCCGCTGCCGCGCAATTGGTTGCTGAGCGCCCTCGCGGGCGCTACTGTCGCGCTGGTCGTGGAAGATGGCGAGCCGTTGGTGGAGATGCAATTGAAAGCGTTGGCGCATGAAGCACGGTTACCATGTGCCGTGCGGGGCAAATTGACGGGCGAGTTGCCCCGCGAAGGGGAGTTGACGCTACGGCGTATCGGCGTGGCGTTGCAGGCGTTCAGCGAAGTGCCCGCCGACGCAGTGGCAGCGCTGCCCGACCCGCAGCGCCCACAGGGATTCACCCTGCGGTTTTGCGACGGTTGCCCCTACCCACCGTTGCTGGACGCCTTGGTGGCGGCGTGCCAGCAGTTGGGGGTAGAGCCAGTCGTCGCGTCGGACCCTGGCTGCTCCATCGTCGCCATCGGGGCACCTTATGAGTTGGTGCGCATCAAGCACAGTATGGGCGGTGCCGTCAACTTCATCGCGGCGTTGGCGAAATTGGAGCGCGACCCGCAGCGGCGTTACATCGCCTTGGTCGGCGACAGCGACTTTTTTCACGGGGCACTGCTGGGCATCCTCAACGCGGTCTGTTGGCAGGCGCCGATGGCGGTCATCGTCGCCGACAACGGCGGGGCGGCGTTCACAGGGGGGCAGCCCCACCTCGGCAGCGGGTTTGACGCGACGGGCAACTTTACCCCATCCTTGCGTATGGAAGCCCTTTTGACCGCTGCCGGCGTCCCGACGCGTGTCGTTTCATCCTTTGACACGGCAGCGCTGAGGGACGCAGTGCGATGGCTACTGGACTACGGCGATGGGGTGCGAGCACTTGTTGTGCGGGAGCCGTGCCCCTTCGTGCCCGTTTGGACGGCGCACGGATTACGCCCGCAGAAAACAGATGGTAAAATCGTCGGCGAGTAACCGCCTCCCGCGCCTGGTCATCAGTAGACAACGAAAGGCAGTAACCCCATGGTGCGCGCCCGCTTGATGGCGACCGCCAATTGGCGTTGGTGGCGGGCGCAGTTGCCCGTCTGGCGCCGGGGCAGGATTTTGCCCTTGCTGTCCATGAAGCGTTGCAACCGGCTAACGCTCTTGTAGTCAATGTAGCGGATGCCTTCCATGCACCATTGGCAGCGCTTTTTCTTTTTGCGACGCGCCGTCATCGGGCGTTTCACCTCGCAGCCTCCTTGTCAATTTGGTTTTTGGCGGTCAGAACGGAAACTCTTCGCTTCCTTCCTCGTCAGGGAGAGGCAATTCGTCCAGCACTACTTCGTCAATCGGCACATCTTGTTCGGGGAGAGCATCGGGCTCTATTGGCGCCGGAAACGATGTGCCGGCAACCGCAGACGCCGCTGTCGGTGCGACGCCCTCCGGTTTGCGGTCCATAAACTGAACTGTAAATGCGATAACATCAACAGCGGTGCGGCGTTGCCCCATGCGGTCAGTGTAACTATTGACCTGCAAGCGCCCTTCCACCAGGACGAGGCGCCCCTTCGTCAGGTAATTCTGGGCGAACTCCGCCAGACGGCGGAAGGTCACGATGCGGATGAAGTCTGTCTGCCGTTCCGTGCCCCGCCGGGTCGGTCGGTCCACTGCCAACCGAAAAGAGGCAATGGGGATGCCATCGGGGGTGTAACGCACTTCAGGGTCTGCGACCAAGCGCCCGACAAGAATTACACGATTGAACAAGGGGCGTCACCTCTCTGATGAGTCCGCCACGCGACGCTGCGTTCCCGATGGCATCAATGTTTCCGTCAGGATGCCCGAGTGAGAATGACCATGTGCCTCAGGACACGGTCATCCAAACGCAGCATGCGCTCCAACTCCGCAATGTGCGCCGGCTGGATCCAGAAGTTAACGACGACATAGACGCCATGCGTGCGCTTTTTGATCTCGTAAGCGAGCCGACGGACATCCGACACGCGGACATTTTCCACGGCGCCGTCGCGCTGTTCTATGAAAGTTTGCAACTTCTCAATCAACCCGTTCAAGTCCCCTTTCGGCAACCCGGCATCCACGAGGAAGATAAGTTCATAACTGCGGCTCCCTTTTGGGGGCGTTTTGGGGCGTTCGGATGGAACTGAGGGGACGGGCGCGGGCGATTCCGCTATCTCCAATTCCGTCGGCGGCACCGCTTCAGCGGGCGCTGGCACAGCCGCCGTCGCTTCGGCAGTGCGCGGTTCGTCCTGTGCGGTCTCGGTGACCTTTTGCTCAGTTTCGTTCATGACTGTCCCTCCTGCCTTGCTTTGGTGCAAGGATGACCAAATCATGGCACGGCTATTATAACACGCTTACTTTAGTCAGTTGTGCTCGGCGGCACGGGCGATGCCTGCCAACAACTTTTGTCCCATCTGCTCCACGATTTTGCGGACGAGTTGCTGGACGAGGGCACCGCCGACAGGCACACGGTAATCGTAAGTGATCGTCAAACACATTTGCGTGCCGTCTGGGTGCTCCTCAAATTCCCAAACGCCTTCGTAGCGATCCAAATCGCCCTCTACGAGGGCAAACCGGCACACCTGTTGGGTGTCATCCCATTCGTCCCGCTCCACCCATCGTGCGGTTAAACCCAACATCGGCACCGTCGCTTCCCATTCGCTGAGCACCACGCGTCCGTCGGGGCTACGGTCACGGACCCGAACGGCGGTCACATAATCCAGCCATTCAGGGAACCGCTCTATTTGCTTGGCGACCGCATAGACCCGCGCAATCGGCGCGCGGACGATCTGCCTCAGCACGATCGTTTCGGGCATTTTCATCGCCCCTTCCATCTTGTTAGAGCGTTGAAGCCACGCGGTGTTGCGCTCGCAAAGGCGTGCGGGGTAGCAAAACGGTCAGGGCACGGGGCACCACCTGAACATCCACCGGTGTGGTCGGCGCCGGTTCCCCGTCCAACTGGGTCGGGACAGGGGGAGCGGACACGATGCGAGCACGCCGAATTGGACGGACGACGACTTCAGGATGGCGCAGATGCCATCCCAACCAACCTAGCACCCCGAAACGGAAGTAATCCACCTTGCTGTGGGCGGGCAAAACGACCAAATCCAACGCTCCGTCGTCAGGGCGGGCATCAGGGGCAATGTTGACACCACCGTAGTCCGCCACATTGGTCACCAACACCAACCACGCATCGCGTTCCCAGCATGCCTCACAGCCATCCGCCAATTCCGCTTCTATGCGGACATGAGACCACTCGTAACGCACGCTGTGGCGCAACGCGGCAAGGAGATAAGCGACTTTGCCCAGCAGGCGTTTGACCTGGCTGGCACGCTCCGCTTCCATCTGAGCAACCACATACGCGTCCAACCCGATACCCAAACTGCAGTGAAAGAAGCGGTCGTGGGCTTGTCCCAAGTCCAACGGACACAACTGACCGTCCAAAGACGCGGCTAACGCCCGCAACGGGTCTTTGGGAATGCCGAGGTTAGATGCGAGGACATTGCCCGTCCCGATGGGCACCAAAATGAACGGGAGCGACCGACGAGTCTGCATCGCCCCATTGATGGCGTCGTGGAAAACCCCGTCACCACCGGCTACAACGACCAACTCAGCGTCGTAGCGAGCGACTGCCTCGGCAGCGCTGCCGGATTTCTCTGTCAAGACCGTGCGCACGCGGGCGAAACGCTGCCGCAAAGCGGCTTCTAAACGCGCAGCCCAACGCCGTCCTTTACCACCACCGGCGTGTGGGTTGACGATCAGCAATACCGTTTCCCACCGACGCGTAGCGCTCATAGCGTAACCGCCATTTACATTGCGCTCACAGGGTCTCCAATCCTCCCTCACTGTCGCTGCCGCGCCAACTTTCTTTGCCGATGAGGGGGACGAAGAGGCACGGTCCGTACCGCTCTTGTTGCCATTCGTCACCGCGCCGGACGAACCGAACCAATTCCTGGATGTGGCGGTCACCGATCGGGATGACCAGACGCCCTCCGTCTTTAAGTTGATGGAGCAACGGTTTTGGGGGGTGCGGGGCGGCTGCTGTCACGACGATGGCGTCAAAGGGTGCGTGCTCTGGCACCCCCAATGACCCATCGCCAACCACCACCGTCACATTGGTGTAACCCAACTCGGCTAAGACCTGTTGGGCACGGTGCGCCAGTTCGGGGATGCGCTCCACAGTGATCACTTCGCGGGCTAACTCCGCCAAGATGGCGGCTTGGTAACCCGACCCTGTCCCGATTTCCAACACGCGTTCGTCGCCTCGCAACTCCAACAGTTCGGTCATCAACGCCACGATGTAAGGTTGCGAAATCGTTTGCCCGTAGCCGATGGGCAAAGGGTGGTCTTCATACGCCTGCCATCGGTCTTGCGGGCGCACGAAGCGGTGACGGGGCACTTTCAAAAAAGCGGATAACACGCGTTCATCGCGAATCCCACGCCGGCGCAACTGGTGTTCCACCATCGCTGCCCGCAACTGAGCGAGGCGGGTCTCCACATCTTTGGGTGGTTTACCGTTATCCCAACGCGCGGCGA
Organism: bacterium HR17; assembly: GCA_002898575.1. Lineage (NCBI taxonomy): Bacteria > Candidatus Fervidibacterota > Fervidibacteria > Fervidibacterales > Fervidibacteraceae > Fervidibacter > Candidatus Fervidibacter japonicus. The sequence goes on along the minus strand of BEHT01000016.1, from coordinate 47,021 downwards.
ACCATCGCTCCATGGGTTTCGCCTCAGGGGAAGAAAGGTTCACACGTTTTGCCCCGACGGCAACACATTGAACAGCTGCAAGCAATATTGGATGCTGGCTTTCAACTCGGTGTGGGTGATACTACCGCCCAGCAAGTCAGCCCGCAGCAGGCGATTGAGTTCTGCCAGCACTTCGGCTTTACTTTTACCTTGCCGCGCCCAAAGTCGGATCGTCTCTCTGAGGCGCTCCATGCGCCGTTCGGGAATGGTGCGCACCGCACTCTCCACAAAGTGCAGCACTTCCTCAAGGTTGGTCGTCCGTCGCTCCTCGTCGCCGTCCACGAAAGTGATAACCCCTTCCGTCTCGTCCACTAAAATGTTCAGTTGGTTCGTGGAACTGCCGGGCGTTTCGTAAACAATCGCGATATTCGTGTAACTGCGGTCGCCCTCAGTCCATTCCGACACTTGAAAGCGCAGGTTCCCGAAAGTGACTTTGCCCATGTAAGGCGCCAGGGTGGCGATCAGTTGCTTTTGCGCCTCCTCGGCTAATCGCCCCATTAGCACCTGCCCTCCTTCGTGGACTTAAGACCCCGTCGCCGGTTGTGTTGCTGGACGGTCATCCGTGACGACAACGAGCGGTTGAGTGCGGGTGCTTTCCAAAGCCCCTTCAAGCCGCGCGATTTCCTCGCACAGAGGCACCAACACCTCGAAAGAGCGGTTGCCCGACCGATACAGGGCGTAAGCCTGTTCCCCCAACCGCAACAACTTATCGTAGCGTTGGCTGAGCCTGCGGTTGAGTTCCACCTCATGCGCGGTGGCGGCACTCCACGCACGCAGTTGACAGACGACTGCCACACAAGTGGCAGCGACGCTTTTCAACACCCTTCTCGCCGCTGTCTTGACCTTGTGCCACAGACGCGCCCGCCATTCACGGATGCGCACTTCCCGCAAGACAGCTTCCTTCGTCTGTGGACGCCACACGGTGTGTTCACCTCTTTCAAGGCGTCACAAACACCCACTGCGGTCGGGGTAGACCGCTTTTAAGTATTTCGCAAAAAGGTCACTCCTTGCCACCTGTCGCCGGCTGGGACGGCAACGCCGCTGCTCGGCGGTCCGTCATGAACGCTGCCAGGACATCAATGGGAACGGGCATGACGACGATCGTGCTGCGCTCCGTCGCGACTTCGGTCAGCGTTTGGAGGAAGCGCAACTGTAGCGAGCCAGGATGGCGCCCCATAATTTCTGCCGCTTGCGCCAATGTTTCCGCCGCTTGGTATTCGCCCTGCGCGTGGATGACCTTTGCCCGCCGCTCGCGTTCTGCTTCCGCCTGTCGCGCCATTGCCCGTTTCATCGCGTCAGGCAGTTCCACATCCTTGATAGCGACCATATCCACTTTGATGCCCCAAGGGTCTGTCGCCGCGTCGATGATGCGTTGCAGGCGTTGGTTGAGCTCCTCGCGGTGCGCCAAAAGTTCGTCCAGTTCGCTTTGGCCGACGACATCCCGCAAAGTTGTCTGGGCGACCTGCTGCGTGGCGTAAAGGTAGTTTTCCACGCGGATGAGCGCCGCTGCTGGGTCCATCACCCGAAAGTAAACGACAGCGTTGACCTTGACGGTCACATTGTCTTTGGTGATGATTTCCTGCTTGGGCACATCCACGACGAAAACGCGCAAGTCCACCTTAATGACCCGCTCAATGACCGGGATGATGAACTGAATGCCGGGCGACAGGACGCGGTTGAATTTTCCTAGCCGAAGGACGACGCCCCGCTCCCATTCCTGAACGATACGCACCGACTGTGATACCAACAAGATGATCGCCACGACGATTAAAGCGCCCAACTGCATGAACAGTTGTATCAACGCTTCCATACCCCGCTCACTCCTTCAAAGCGTCAGATTTACGACGAACCTTCAAACGCAACCCTTCCACGGCGACGACCTCTACAGTTTCGCCCGCTTTAACATTGCCGTCCACAGCCTCTGCTGTCCACCAGCTACCGGCGACAAAGACGGTGCCCGTTGGGTTGAGGTCGGTGCGGGCTTCGCCGACTTGCCCGATGAGCCACTCTTGACCGACGACCGGTTTGCGGCGCTGCCCGCGAACGATGGCGACCACCATCGCCACCAGTAACCCACCGACGATCAAACCGGCGCCGACAAGGGTAGCGGGAGCGACCCGCAGGCGGCGGGCGTAAAAGTTAGGCACCTCACTGGATTCTGGGAACAGCATGTAACCGCCCAGCAACAGCGCTACGATGCCCGCGCCCGCCAAGACGCCGTGACTGGTCACGAATAACTCAGCGATGAAAAACGCCGCCGCCGCCGCGATAAGCAAAACGCCGACGACGCTGACCGGCAACAGCGTGGACGAATACAAGAACAACAGAAAGGCGATGACGCCGAGGGTGATAGGCAAGATGGCGCCGGGGTTGTAAATCTCCATGATGAAACCGAACATGGCTATCAGCAGCAGCAAGTAAGTGATGTTGGGGTTGGACAGAAAGTGCAAAAAGGTCTCTTTAGGGGTCATGCGGATTTCGTGGATGTCTGCGCCCTTGGTGTGCAAAGTGCGCACGCCCGCAGCGGTACGGACGGAGCGTCCGTCAACCTTGCGGAGCAAATCGCTCAGGTCATCGGCGACGAGGTCCACGATGCCCTGCTCTGCGGCTTCGCGCGCGGTCAACGAGAGGCTTTCGCGGACCATGCGTTCGGCGACTTTAGCGTTGCGCCCGCGCAGTTCGGCGATGGCTTTGATCGTGGCGGCGATCGCTTGGGTCACTTTCTCCATCATAATGCGTTCCGACTCCGACGGACCCTGCTCGCTGCCCCCACCCATCGGCAGGAACACCGGATGCGCGGCGCCGATGCGCGAGCCGGGCGCCATCGCGGCGATGTGCCCCGCCATCACGATAAACGCCCCGGCTGAGTCGGCGTTGCCGGCGATGGGGGCGACAAAGGTGATCACCGGCACCGGCGATTGCAAAAAGAGCCGCACAATCTCTTGCATCGCGTCTACCATGCCGCCTGGCGTCGTGATTTGCACGACCAAGCAAGAGGCGTTGTCCTGCTTCGCCGTTTCTATTGCCCGCCGCAAAAAATCCTTGAGCGCTGGGTTAACGATGACATCCTGCACGACGGCGTAACAAACATGGGGACGAGGCGATTGAGCAGGTGCGACGCTCACGACGACGGCAACGACCCAAGCGACGAACCAACGCATCGTTGATCGCCTACCTTCGCTGCGATGCTGTGTCACCTATCAGGATAGCCGCTGCCGCTCCGCGTGTCAACAAGCCCTATCAGGCGCTCCAGATAGCGTTTGGCAGCGATTTTGTCGGCGTCGTCATATAGTTCCACACAAATCGCCCCGGCGAACGCTGCGCGTTTCAAAACGGCGACGATTCCCTGCCAATCAATCACGCCCTCGCCGGGCACTTGGTGCAGGTCGTCACGGCCGTCGTTGTCGTGCACATGGAGTCCGACACAGCGGTCACCGGCGACCGCCCAGTAAGCCGCAAAACCATCTGCGACAGCGGCGTGCCCGACATCCAAACAGACCGCCAGCATGGGTGAAGCAAATTCGCGCAGGATTTGCGCCATCTCGTTGGGGCTATCCAGCAAGAACACGATTTCACTGCCTGGTGGGGCAGGGTTGATGTTTTCCAACGCCAGTCGCACTTGAAGCCGTTCGGCGATAGGCAGCAACCGCTCCAATGACCATCGCAGGCAGTCTAAGGCTAAATCGCGCACCCACGATAAGGTGGGGATGCCGACGCCGTAGCCGGGGTGAACGGTCACCCATTGGGCACCTAAGGCGTGGGCGACATGGAGCACCCGCTCCACATAGCGCACCGCCGCCGCGCGCGTTTCGGGCAAGTAGTCGGCGAGGTTCAGGACATACGCAGCGTGGAAACTGGCTGTTAGCCCCGCGCTGTCCAGTTGGTGTCGCAAAGCGGCGATACGCGCCTGGTGGAACCGCTCCACCCATTGTGCCGGGCTGAACAAGTCAATCTCCAAATGGGCGAAGCCGTTGTCTACGGCAAAAGCGACATACTCTTCGGGCGGACGCGGGAAGGCGACGAACCCCAACTTCACCGTCCCCACCTCCGATTTGACGCGCTGGCGTTAACGCGTGAATTATCCGGCACCGACACCGCACCGTCAAGGACGGACATCTGGCAAAATTTGCGTGGCGGGCACAACCGTTGGGTGAATTGCGATGCAAATGTGTCCCAAATGTAGTTGGAACAACTTTGACACGGCGCGGTTTTGCAGCAACTGCGGTGAACCTTTGCGGGGGCTGCTGGGACAAGGGGAAATCTTGCAAGGGCGTTACCGCGTCCTGCGGGTGTTGGGCTGTGGTGGCATGGGCGCCGTTTACTTGGCGGATGACCTGCGCCTCAGCCGGCGGGTCGCTGTCAAGGAAAACTTTGATTCGTCGCCCGAAGCCGCCGCTCAGTTCCGCACCGAAGCGGAACTGCTGGCGACCCTGCGTCACCCCAACTTACCGCAGGTTTTTGACTATTTCGTGGAGCCGCGCACGGGCAAGCAGTATTTGGTCATGGACTACATCGCCGGTGACGACTTAGAAGACATCGTGGAAAAGCGCGGTCCACTTCCCGAACGGGAGGCGCTGCGGATTTTTCTGCAGGTTTTGGACGCCGTCGCCTATTTGCACCAACAGAGCCCGCCTGTTATCCACCGCGACATCAAACCCAGCAACATCAAGGTGCAACCGGATGGCACCGCTGTGTTGGTGGACTTCGGGATCGCCAAACGCTACTTGCCCGGCAAGGAAACCGTCGGGGCAGCAGCGGCAGTCACCCCCGGCTACTCGCCGCCGGAGCAATACGGACAGGGCATCACAGACACCCGTTCAGACATTTACGCTTTGGGCGCGACCCTTTACTTCGCTTTGACCGGTCAGGTGCCACCAGAAGCCATAGAACGGGTCACTCGCGGTGACACCTTATTGCCCCCTAGCCGCTTGAACCCGAACATCTCGCCTCATGTGGAGCGCGCCATTCTGCGGGCGATGGCGATCCGACCAGCCGACCGCTTCGGCACGGTCTCGGAATTCAAGCAAGCCCTGTTGGTGCCGCAGCGGACGGCACGACCGTCACCGCGCCCTACACCCCAACCGTCGCGGGCGCCGATGCGTCGCCCGCCTCCACCCCCTCCCATGCCGCGCGGTTATCAATGGGAGGTGCAGGTGGGCGGATGTATGGCAACCGTTTTAGAAGCGGCGTTTTGGTTCATGATGCTTTGGGCATTGTTCGGTGGATGCCGCACCTGCTTGTTCTTGACCTTTGCGTTGCTCGTCGCCGGCAGCGCCGGTTGGGTTCAGGCGGGATGGCTCGGCGCACTCAGTGCATGGGGCATGGTGCTGTGGCTCTGGCAACAACTGCGTTGGTGGTTGCCACCAACGCCCACTCCCGCGCTCGGAGGTGACAGGCGATGAAGATGGTTCACGCCATCATCCGACCGCACAAACTGCACGAGGTTAAAGAGGCGTTGGCGGAAATCGGCATTTCAGGCATGACCGTCGTGGATGTGCGCGGCTACGGACGCCAAAAGGGGCATGTGGAGCGCTATCGTGGCGCCGAATACACTGTTGACTTGCTGGCAAAGGTGAAACTGGAAATCGTCGTCCGCGATGACCAAGTGGACGAAGTCGTGGACGCCATCGTGCGCGCCGCGCGCACCGGCGAGATCGGTGACGGCAAGATTTTCATTACCCCTGTTGAAGATGCCGTCCGAGTCCGCACCGGCGACCGCGGTGAAGACGCCATCGCGTGATGACAGGAGGGACACTTGGCTGCCGATGTCTAATTGGCAAGAACGCGTGAACGCGCTCATCGCAGAGGTGAAAACTTGGCGACAGCGCGTGCTTCAAACCCCGCCAGACAGCGTGACCGGTCGGGCGTTTTCGCAAAGCATCAGCGGGGCGTTGGACCAGTTCGTGCGCGCGATCTACGCTCTCGCCCGCGAACGCGCGATGGAGAAAGCCAGCCAGCATTACATCCCCGATCACAGTGAAGTTGTCCTGTTGGCGACGGGCAGTTACGGGCGGCAAGAGTTGGCACCCTTCTCAGACTTGGACATCGCGTTCGTCCCGCTGGAAGAAGACGACCCCTTCACCGACGCGTTGTTGCGGGAATGCTTCCGCCTGCTCGTCACCGTCTTCATGGACAACACAGACTTGAAAATCGGCTACGGCTACCGTCCGCTGAGCGATTTGGCGTCGTTGGATTCGCAAACGCAAGCGGCGTTGTTAGACGCGCGGTTCGTCGCCGGTTACGCACCCCTTGCCCGACGGGTGCAGCAAATGTTGACAGAGCAATTGGATGTGTTGCGTTTTCTGCGCGATCGTGAACGGGAACGGTTCGCCGCTTACCAGCGCACCCACGCCACGCCGTTGGTCGCGGAGCCGCACCTTAAGGAAGGCGCGGGGGGGCTCCGCGATGGGCAAACGGCTCTTTGGATGCTGGCGGCTGCCCACCGCATCCCCACCCAGCAGGCATGGGCGTCGCTGGCAGAGGTTTTGCCGCCGGAGCAATTTCGTGCCTTTCAAAGCGGCTACGATTTTCTCCTGCGCGTTCGCAACTGGCTCCACCTAACGGCGCAACGACGGCAGGAAGTGTTGCTGCGGGAGTATCACCACCGCATCGCCTTGGAGTGGGACGCGCGGGAGTTTGGCAGAACGGGCGTGCCCGGCGAAGAGGGCGCCGTGCGGGCGTTCCACCGCCGATTGTTTGAAGCGATGGACGCGCTGCACCGGGCGTTTCAATTCGCGCGGCGCGTCACCGCTGAAATGCCCCTCCCGTTAGGTGAGGGGTTTATAAGGTTGAACGGCGAATTGACGGTCACCGAGTTGACTCCAGCGCCGACACGGCTGTTGAAAGCCTTTGAGTTGATGCAACGCTACGACTTGCCGCCTAGCAGTGACCTGCTGCGCTGGCTGACCCTTCACGCCGCTGCAGCGGGGCAAGCGCAAACTGCACCGGAGGCAGCGCAGGCGTTCCTCACTGTGCTGACAGGCGACGGCGATGCACCCTTCGGCACAGTGTTGCGGCTGATGGCGCAGACGGGCGTGTTAGCGGCTTATTTGCCCGAATGGCATCAGGCAGCGTTTTATGTCCCGTCCAACGCCGCCCACCGGTTCACCGTCGGCGAACATTTGATGGCGACCGTTCAGGAACTCCACCGGCTGCGGGAAGCGGCACAGCGGGGCGAGTTTCCGTGGATGGATGTATGGGCAGGTGTGACGGATGAAACCGCTTTGTTCCTCGCCGCGTTCCTTCACGATTTGGGCAAAGCGGTTTCCGAGCCGGAGCACGAAGAGGCGGGCGTTGAGTTGGTGCGGCGCATCGGCGAACGGTTGGGCTTGGCGGAAGACCGCATTGAATTGGTGGAACGGTTGGTGCGCTACCACCTTGTCTTATTGTCCACGGCGCGGCTGCGGGATGTCTTTGCGCCCGACACTTTGCGCACCGTCGCCGACATCGTCGGCGACGAAGGGTTTCTCAAAATGTTGCTCTTGCATTCATTTGCCGATGCCCGCAGCGTCAGCGAACAAACTTTTACTGAAGTGGAAGAGCGCATGGTGTTGGACCTTTACTTCGGCGCCCTGCATGTGCTGCAGGAGCGAGAAGGCACCCGAGCGCCTCTGGCAGCGTTGACGCGCAGCCGTGCCCACGAACTGCGCCGCGCCTTGCAAGAAGTCAGCGAGGCAGACATTCAAGCCTTCTGCGAGGCGATGCCGCCAGGCTACTTGCTGAGCACACCGCTACGCACCATCGCCATTCATTGTCGCCTTGTCCAGCAAGTCCGCCAAACCGGTGCGCCGTCTGTAGAGGTCTTGACGGACTCCGAAAGCGGTTTCACCGAAATCGTTATCTGTGCGCCCGATGACCCGCAGCCAGGAATGTTGAGCAAAATTGCCGGCGCGCTGTTCGCTTGCGACGCGGACATTCGCACGGCGCGCGTTTTTACCCTGCCGGGGCATCCGACCCTTGTGCTGGATACACTCTGGGTTACCAGCGACGGTCGTCCGCTGAGTGCGGAACGGGCGCGCCGCGTGCGCGATGCCATCTTAGCGGTATTGACGAACCGCACAACAGTGGAGGAGTTACTGCAGCGGTGCGGCAAGCCGATCAGCGTCCCCGTGCAGGTGCGCGCGATTACCATGCGCAACGACATCTCGGAGTCCCACACGGTCGTCCACATCGTTGCCCGCGACCGCAAAGGGTTGCTCTATCGGCTTACCCGTGAGATCGCTGCTTTGGGGTTAGATATTCAAACGGCAAAAATTGTGACTTGGCGGGAGACAGCCGAAGACGCGTTTTATGTCGTCCGCAAAGGCAGCGGCAAGGTGCCAGACGAGCTTGTGGAGAGCCTAACGCGTCAGTTGTGGGAACGCTTAGGGTGAGGTGCGATGCCGGAGTTTGTCGTTTTGGGCGCCAACGGACAACTGGGCAGCGCGGTAGTGGCGCAACTGCCGCCTGACACCGTCGCCGCGTTGACCCATGCCGATTTGGACATCACCGATGTATCCCGCGTCGCCGTGACACTGCGGAGCTTGCGCCCGCGCGTCGTGTTCAATTGCGCCGCGTTTGTGCGGGTGGACGATGCCGAAGACGCGCCGGAAGAAGCGTGGCGGGTCAACGCGGCGGCAGCGCTCTACTTGGCACGACTGTGCGCTGACTTGGACGCAACTTTGGTGCACATCAGCACCGATTATGTGTTTGATGGGCGCAAAGGAGCCCCCTACACGGAGTTGGATGTCCCATGCCCCTTGAGCGTTTACGGGGCGACGAAGTTACTGGGGGAGTTTTTTGTGCGGGCGTATTGCCCGCGCCATATCGTTGTCCGCACCGCAGGACTTTACGGGTTGCGAGGGAGCCGTGCCAAAGGGGGCAATTTCATAGAACGCATCTTAGCGCAAGCGCGCGCAGGCACACCGTTGCGCGTCGTCGCTGACCAAGTGACCAGCCCGACTTACGCCCGCGATTTGGCGGCGCACCTGGTTCGCTTGGCGGCTGCGGAAAAGTTCGGGCTGTATCACATCGCCAACAGCGGGCATTGTTCGTGGCACACATTCGCCGTCGCCGTGCTGGAACTGGCAGGCTTGGAAGTCGTCGTAGAGCCGATTGACACCGCTACCTTGGGACAAAAAGCGCGTCGTCCTGCTTTTTCGGCGCTGGTGAGCGTGCGGTTGCTGTCTGCGGGGTTGCCGCCCCTGCGCCATTGGCGCGAAGCGCTGGCAGCCTATTGGGTGGACCGTCAGGCGTTCTCGGTATCCGTGTGTTAAAATTCTTGCCTACCATCCTATTGGTGGGGCCGTGGCGCAGTGGGAGCGCGCCTGAATGGCATTCAGGAGGTCCCGGGTTCAAATCCCGGCGGCTCCACCACGACCACCGCAAAAGTCAAGTGGTGCCTGTCCACGCCCCAGCGTCACTCCTTGTCACGGGGCGGAGGGAAAGCGTGAAAAGGCTGACGATCACGATCTTGGTGTATGGTGCTATTGTCACCGTCGCCTATTTGGCAGGATGGGTGGCGCCCCGCGTGTATGAGGGGGCTTCTGCCCTTCCGTGCTGGATAGTTGCAGCGTGGTATGCTCGCACCGCATGGCACGGAGAAGCGATACTGTTGTGCCGATGGGGTTGGGGGGTGTTGGCGTTCGGATGGCTGCTGGTCGGCGGCGCGTTTCTTCTTCCGCCTGGCACCGCACGCGGGTTGACCTTGGCTAGCGCCGGCACCGCCTTAACCATCGGCTTTTTGACCGTTTGGTTGGCGCATTGGAACCCACCAGGAACTGAAGGAGGCGAGGCTCCGTGAAGGCAGGTATTCACCCTGAATATGTGGAGTGCACGGTCGTTTGTGCCTGCGGCAACACATGGAAAACCCGCTCCACAAAGCCCGTGCTCCATGTTGAGGTTTGTTCCGCCTGTCACCCCTACTACCAAGGGCAATCGGCGGAACGACGGTTCGTGGACACGATGGGGCGCATTGAGAAGTTTGAACGCCGTCGGTCTATCGCTCAGCAACGGACGGCGCAAACGGCTGAGACGGAAACACGGTCGCGCCGTCGCCGTTCCTGACTTCTTGAAGGTGGTGTCTCCGTTGCCTTTGACCTTAGGTGGGCAGGCGGTCTACGAAGGGGTCATGCTCCGCAGCCCGCGCTATTGTGTTGTCGCAGTGCGGTCCCCTGATGGCGCGATCGCTGTGCACAGCGAGCCACTGACAGAGCGGGCGTCTTGTTGGCGGTTACCTTTGCTGCGAGGTGCTGTTGCCCTTTACGACGCTTTGGCGTTAGGGCTGCGCGCGATGCGCTTGTCCTTAGAAATGGCGTTGCCAAACGAAGCCCAAAAGGTGGCGGAACCCCGTGCGTTTGCGTGGCAGGCGGCTGCAGGCTTCGCTTTGGCGTTAGGATTGTTTGTCGTTTTGCCCCATTGGGTTGCGGCTGGCGCAGCGGTGACGACGGCGCGGTGGCAATTGAGCCTTCTGGAAGGGCTCCTTCGGCTGTTTTTCTTCGGGGCTTACCTTTGGTTCCTTGGACGCCTGCCCGACGCACAGCGGTTGTTTGCCTATCACGGGGCTGAGCACAAAGCCGTCCACGCCTTTGAAAACAACGCCCCGTTGACGGTCAGCGGGTTAAAACCCTTCCCGACCGAGCATCCGCGATGTGGCACAGCGTTCCTGCTATTTGTGTTGCTGGTCAAGGTCGTTCTTTTCGCGTTTCTTCCTGTCGGGGGGTGGCAGGGCGTGTGTTTGCGCCTTGCTATGTTGCCCGTCGTAGCCGGGTTGAGTTTTGAGTTGCTGCGGCTAGGCGCACAAGGTCGTTGGGGGCGCTGGCTAACGATCCCCGGTCTTTGGCTACAAAAACTGACAACCCGCGAACCTGATGACCGACAACTGGAAGTGGCAGCGGTCGCCTTGCAGGAACTTTTGCGCTTGGAAGGCATTGCCGTTGCTTACACACCTGCCCAGCAATACCGTGACCCAGTTTAAGGGGCGAGCGTGATGGGCTATGCACCGACAGTTGAACGCGTTGGAAGAGGAATTACAAGCGATAGAGGCGGAGTTGGCAAACCCCGAAACGGCGCGTGATTCTACGCGGCTGCAAGCCCTGATGCGCCGTCACGGTGAACTGTTGCCCATCGTGGAGCGCTACCGCGAATACAAGCGGCTGCTGGAACGGGAACGACAAGCCCGCGAGATTTTGGCGGCAGAAAACGATGAGGGTTTGCTCAAACTGGCGCAAGAGGAATTGGCAGAAATTGTCCCACAGCGCGAGGCACTGGAAGCCGAACTGGCGGAAGCATTGATGCCCAAAGACCCCAACGAAGGCAAGGACCTCGTCATGGAAATTCGCGCGGGCACCGGCGGCGAAGAAGCGGCGCTGTTCGCCCGCGATTTGTGCCGCATGTATCTGCGCTACGCCGAACGCAAAGGGTGGAAGGCTGAAATCGTTTACGAAAGCCCGTCAGCGTTAGGTGGCTACAAGGAAGTCATCCTACATATCAGTGGCAAAGACGCGTGGAAGTTGCTCCGCTACGAAAGCGGTGTCCATCGCGTTCAACGCGTGCCCGTCACGGAATCGTCAGGGCGTATCCACACCAGCGCGGCGACTGTCGCCGTGTTGCCCGAAGCCGAAGAGGCAGAGGTGGAGCTGCGTGAGGACGATTTGGAGGTGGAAACTTTCCGCTCGTCAGGACCAGGCGGACAACACATGCAAAAGAACGAGACGGCAGTGCGCATCCGGCATAAGCCGACAGGGATCGTCGTGGAGTGCCAAGATGAACGCAGCCAACACCAAAACAGGATGAAGGCGCTGCGGATTTTGCGGACGCGGTTGTTGGAGATGAAGCGGCAGGAGCAAGAGACGGCGTTGCACCGCCAGCGCCGCCAGCAAATCAAATCGGGCGACCGCAGCGACAAAGACCGCACCTACAACTTCATCCAAAACCGTGTCACCGACCACCGCTACGACATCACCCTCTACAACCTGAAGGACATTTTGGACGGCGACTTGGACGAACTGCTGACAGAGATTCGGCGTAAAGAAATCCAGCGGTGGCTGACAAGTGTTGGAGCGGAGCCGCAAACGGTGGCGGCACAGTGAGGCGTTTGCGAAAGGGCGTGCAGTTTAGCGTGTTTACGGGGCGAATAGGGCGTCCTTTGTCCCTACTGGGACGGGCTGGCAGCCGGCGCAACCCACAGTGCCACATCCCGTTCCAATGCATCCAACTGCACGGGTAAACGACGACGCACCGCCAAAGCGTGCCACGCCTTGACGATGCCACCCCGCCATGTATCCCACAAAACGAGACGGTAACGCCCGTCTTGCAACCCGAGGATGTCAAATTGCAGCCCTTTGATAGGCACCAAGCGGAAATGGGGGTCGCGCGCCTGCTGAAAGTTGCTGTGCTGATTGTGCACCCACACCAACGCCATCCTGTCCGTTTGCAGCCCCACGATGTCCACTTCGGCGAAGCGGCGGTCACGGTAGGGCGAGAAACGCAAGTAAGACAGCGTGCACCAATCCGCACCTTGGTTGTCCACTTCAACGGTGTGCTTGCCGCGCGGGATAGGCACGAGAAATTCACGGTCGTAGATGTAGTCCCACTTTTGCCATTGCCCGTCCCAGCGCCGTTCCCGGTAACTGCCCATGCGGTAGCGTCGCCCTTGCTCGTCCACTTGCTCATTGCCTTCGGGCAACGGTTGCCGCCACACTTCTTTGCCATCCAGCCGCACGATGAGCAGCGCGCCCGATGAAACGGTGTTCACCCGCAACGCCATCTCGCCGTCTTGCGGAAAGTCGACGATGAACTTCGGCGGGCGATACAAGTCAGGTTTGCTGGGTGAAAAGAGAAAAACGCTCGTTGCCCCATCGGTTTCAACGCGCCCGTTGCGGTGCAGGGTGAAAGTGTCGCTCGTCGGGCGCTGCCAGCCTAAAGTGGGCACAAACAAAAAGTCGCCGAAAGGCGGGTCTGGCGTTTCGCGCACTTGCGGGTCGGTGAATTGCAACGGACGCCACTTTTGCAACCAAGCGTTGCCGACTAACCGGGCAAAGTCAGCGATGGGGCGCAATTGCTGCCACAAGTTCAGGCGGTCAACATAGCTGTCCCAAAACCACACGCACGCCGTTCCCATCCCACCGCTCATCAGCGACGCCCACATGCCGTTGTGCCAATGCAACGCGTTCCCTTGAGGGTCGTAAGTGGTGTCGGGCGTCCGCCAGTCAATCCCGAATTCGCCCAGCAAAAATGGCTTGCGGTATTTGTCAAGATGCTGGCGGTGGAGTTGAACGACGGTCGCCACGCAGTCTCGCTGGCTGCCGTCGCCATACCAATGCGTTTGTGTGAAATCCATTTCGGGCAACTGCCAAACGGCATCGTCACCGTAAGTCGTCGTGAGCAAATGCCCGTAAGGGTCCATCCGCCGCATGAATTGCGCCATCTCTTGGATCCATGCAGCCGGCGCGTGGACTTCGTTCCAAAACTCAAACGCCAAAACATGCGGGCTGTGGGCGTAGCGGGCGATGATGTAGCGCAAGCGCTGCTTGTAAAAGCGTTTGGCGTCAGGGTGTGTCCAAAAGTCGGCGGGTTTATCGCACGGTCCACCATTTTTGCGGTTGTAAGGGTTTTTGTCCCACGCTTGCTCGCCGAAGTAAAGGCGCTGGTCGGCTAACTCGCCGTGATAACCCAAGCACAACATCAGGTAAACGCCGTTGCGTTCGGCGATGCGCAGCAGTTCGTCAATGCGCCACGCGTTGTCCAACGCATACTTGCCCAACCCTTGGTACATGCCGTTGCCGTCGTTCGGCGTCCATTCCAAGCCCATGTTCCAACGCACCAACCAGATGCGGGCGAAGTTCGCGCCGTTTTGGCGCATGGCGGCGAACCATTTCTCGTAAGCGCCCACTTCGTTGCCCCATGACCAGCAGACATTCAAGCCAATAGGGACGAAGGGCGTGCCGTCGTCAAAACGCAAATGCCAAAACTTGCCGCGCCGCACAAACCCTTTCGCCTGCGGGTTGGGCACCACCCGCAGCGTAAACCATCGGGAGGCGATGTGCGGTCGCCCCTCGTCTCCTACCCCGCGCCCCGTCACTGTGATGCGGTAGCGGTAAACGCCCAACTCCGTCGGTGTGAAGCGAACGGCGAAGTAAGGTTTGCCGACGGGTTGCAGTTGCTCTCGCCCATCTTTGGGCTGGCGAGCGAAGTCCTGCGTGAAAAAGCCCGCCACTTGAAGGCGCCTGCCCGATGGTGCCACAAATTCGGCGTCCACGCGGATGTCATCAGGGTCAAAAGGGTTGGTGTAAGGGGCATCAAGGTCAAGGCGAACAGTCAGGGTCTCGTAGCGGCGCAGTTGCGCGGCGCTGGGCACCACCGCCTGCAGGCGAATAGGTGGGGCTGCTTGCTTGCCGTTGCCATTGCCTGCCGGCAGCAAAAGCCACAACAGGGCAAGCAGCAGGAGCCGCATCGTCAATGCCGATTTCCCCATGCTCCTCCACCTCAGCCCCAAATTTCGGCAAGGCGTAAGTGGCATCGCTGTGCGGGGTCAACGGACGACTTCTTCAGGGAGTGGCTGATTGGCGATGGGTGGAATGGCTGACTCGTCAACTTCCATCCCTGCGGCTTTCGCTTGGCGCAACAGTTCGCTGGGGTCAGGCATTGGCGAGTAACGAGCGTCAAAGAAGGTCAAGCCCAGATGGTGCACCAAGCGGTTGTAGGCATCGGCGACACCCTCTAACGGGACACCGTAAAGTAAGGCGATTTGCTCCAACGGCTCTTCCACCAACACCATACGGTCCATCGCCCGGTGCACCGCTGCCGCCCATGCCGCTTCGGTGTGGGCAGCCAATTCCCCGTTTTTGCGGAAATCCCGCCACATGCGCACCGCACGGGCAATGGACGATAGCGGGTAGTATTCCTGCTGCATTGTTCCGATGAGAACTTGCTCCACACCGTCCAACTGCGCTGTAGGCGCCACCTGTAACCCGTAGGAGGTCAGGAAGACGCCGACGGCGATGTCGCTTTGCGGGTCGGGACGGTCGCTGGGGTAATGCACCGCTTCCAAGTGCCACGGCAAAATCTCTGAGATACGCCAACCGCCGTTAACGGAACGCACCCGAAAAACAACATGTCCGATCGTTTCGCGCGTGTCCTGCGTGACCTGTTCCCCTTCCAACCACAAATCATCCCCCAAAACCAGCGCGCGGGTCAGGCGCACGACACACGGTCCGCGCAGCGCTGCGGAGGCAGCGTAGAGGGCGGCTTCACCGAACAACTCGTAAAGGAGTGCAGCGTCACTTTCAGGGGCTAAAGTGGCGGTGAGGGCGGCATCGTTTTCTTCCATGAGCGCGTCAAAAAACGCCCAAACGGTCTCTACGGCTTCCTTTGGCACGGACATTGCTTTTTCGCTCCTTTCGCCGCCCATCTGGCGGCGGAAATTGCCGGCGCTGAGGTCGCCCCATCACCCATCAGCGTCGGTTGCTGCCATTATGGCGTGGGCACCCCACGAACGCAACGTTTCCTTGCCTCTTTCATGGAACATTTTGATGTGCCTGACCGTCCTTTGGAGCCCTTGCCCTTTCACAACGGCTTCTACGATGCGCCGTAGGTGCCTTCTTTCCCGACCTCGTCTAACGACCTTTGTGCCCGCGATAGCCCCATCAATGACTGACGCCGTAATTTCCAAGTGTTCCCCCGCTGCGGGGGTTGCCAAGAGATGTTCAAAAAGACACTCCGCTCGTATCGCCGAACGGCTCCGCCAAAGGGCAGACGAGGTCGTTCAATGGGGCACAGCGTCTTTGGCGCCAAGCGATGGCACCAAAGACGCTGCCGACCACCTGTTTACGGTTCGGGACCGACTTTAGCCGGTGCGCCGACACGGTTCGCCCACTCTGACCATGAGCCGTCGTAATTTTTGACGACGGGGTAACCCAGCAAATACTTGAGCACAAACCAAGTGTGGCTAGAGCGCTCCCCGATACGGCAGTAGGCGATGACAGGTTTATCAGGTGTGATGCCTTTGCTCTCGTAAAGTTGCCGCAGTTCCTCGTAACTCTTGAAGGTGCCGTCCTCGTTGACCGCTTGCGCCCACGGGATATTGACCGCGCTCGGAATGTGCCCGCCACGCACCGGGACACCTTCGGGTAACCCCGGTGGCGCCAACAGTTCGCCGACATACTCTTGTGGCGACCGCACATCCACCAATTTGACCGCCCCTGCCTGGATCGCTTGGACGACCTCTTCGTAGAACGCTCGGATGGAGTAGTCGGGGTCTTTTGCCTTGTAAGTGGTGCGGGGATATTGCGGCACCTCTTTCGTCAGCGGGCGTCCCTCCTCAATCCATTTTTTGCGCCCGCCGTTCATCAGTTTGAGTTTGCTCTCTTCGTGTCCGTAGATGCGGAATTGCCAAAACGCCCACGCCGCAAACCAATTGTTGTTGTCGCCGTAAAGGACGACCGTCGTGTCGTTGCTAATGCCCGACCGGCTGCACAGTTCTTCAAAGGCTTCCTTGCTGACGATGTCGCGCCGCAGTGGGTCCCACAAGTCCTTCTGCCAGTTCCAGCCGACGGCGCCGGGAATGTGCCCTTCCTCGTAAGCGCTGGTGTCCACATCTACCTCCACGATGCGGATGTCGGGGTCACCCAAATGCTGGGCAACCCACTCAGTCGTCACCAACACATCAGGACGCGCATAGTCCGCCATCGTAACCGCCTCCTTTTGTTGAGTTGTCCAATCGGATTTTTAGCATATGCAATTTTGGCGCCTTGTCTGAAAAGCGTCAAGGGTCATCGGAAGGAGCGTCGGTGCGGAAGGGCACAGCGGGCAGCCCTTCGCGGTTGTAGAGGCTGACTTCGGGGTTATCCGCCCATGCGTAACGGACAGCGGCAGGCTGCGCCACCTGCGGGCTCCAAACGACGACCGTGTCGCCGTCAATGACCGCTTCCGCCCACACGAACTTGCCATTTGGTCCCGCGATCGCAAACCCGGTCAACTTTTCGCCTTTGCACACCAAGCCCCCGTCCACATGGCGGAAAAATAGCCGCACTTTGTTACCTTCCACCTGCATCCGCTCGTAAACGGGACCTGAATAAACGACATGCTCGCCGTAAACGAGGGCGCGGGCAACCAGCGCCAACCGCCGCCCGACTTCTTGCTTATTGCGGGGGTGAATGTCGTTAGCGTCACCGATGTCGACAGCGGTCGCCATGCCCGTGTTAGGCAACTTGAGGGCGAATGTTTGCGCCTCGCGCAACTCCGCCCATGCGCTCTCGCTGGGTTCGGGCTTGGGGGCAAGGAAGTTCGCCAGTTGCACGAACAGAAACGGAAGGTCGCCAAGCCCCCACACCTTGCGCCAGTCGGTGATCATCGTGGGGAACAGCCGACGATACTCTGCGGCTCGTCCGACATTGGACTCGCCCTGATACCAGATGACGCCGCGAAGGACGAACTTGGTCAGCGGCGCAATCATGCCGTTGAACAAACCCGACGGCGCGTGCGGGTGACCGGGACCAAGCGGCGGGTGGGGACGAGGTGGGACGGGTTTGCCCTCCGCTTTGGCTTTCTCTGCCTCCTCTTGCCATCGGCGCACCTGCTCTTCGTAGCGCTTCTGGGCTTCAGGGTAGTCTGCCAACACCTTTTGCCACCTGTCCAAGAGGGGGCGCAACTGAGGGTCGCTTTCCAGTGCGCTTCGGCTCGTCCACGCCTCGGCAGGTGTGCCACCCCATGTGGACTGAATGATGCCGACAGGCACCCTGACATGACGGCGCAGTTCGCGGGCAAAAAAGTAGGCAACCGCCGAAAAGGTTTTAACCGTTTCAGGTGCACACACTTGCCATGCCCCTTCAACTTCCTCCTGCGGCACATCAGCGACGCGATGGGGCACCTGGAACAAACGGATTTGCGGGTCAGTGGCGTGAGCGATCTCTTGCTCGGCGTTCATCGCTAACGCTACCGGCCACTCCATGTTGGACTGCCCCGACGCCACCCATACCTCGCCGACCAACACATCCCGCACGACAATTTCGTTTTGCTGCCCTTTGACCGACAACTCAAACGGACCGCCTGCGGGTAGCGGCGGCAAGGTCACTTGCCAGCGCCCGCCGCTGTCGGCGGTTGTCGTAGCGGTGCGCCCCGCCAATGTGACAGTGACCGTCTCGTTAGGCGCAGCGGTGCCCCAAAGGCGGATAGGTGCGTCCCGCTGCACGACGGCGTGGTCGGTGAACAGAGCGGGCAACCGCACTTGCCCCATCCCCTGCCCCACCAACACGACACTCAACAGCCACAGCGCCGTCTTACGCAACACCATCGCACCAACCTCCTTTGCGCCTCAAATTATGGTAGCGCTACAACTTCAAACAAAACGGACGCGTCTGAACCGATGGTCTGTGCACGGTGGTGCTGCCGATGTCATCAGCAACTGACCAATTAGACGCAGCGATTCTGGCGTTCATAGAGCGCGGCGAACGGGACGAAGCGGCATTTAACGCGCTGGCGCTTCAAGTGTTCGCCTACCAGGTTGAGCGCAATACACCTTACCGAACGCTGTGCCAGCAACGGGGTGTCACGCCGGCGACGGTGACCCATTGGTCACAGATTCCGCCCGTTCCGACGCACGCGTTCAAGGTGTTGCCTCTGGCATGCGAGCCTGTTGAACAAGCCCAAGCCATTTTTTTGTCCAGCGGGACGACGCGCGGCGCAACCGCTCGCAGCCGCCATTTCGTCTTCAACTTGCGCCTTTACGAAGCGTCCGTGCTCCGCTGGTTTGAACCCCACTTGTTACCCGAACGGCGCCCGATGCCCACCGCCATTTTGTTCCCACCGCCTGACGAGTTGCCCTATTCATCGCTGGGGCATATGCTGTTGACCATCGCAAACAAATGGGCTGCAGGGTTCAGAGCGCAGGACAATTGTTGGTTCATTCGGGGCGGTAAACTGTTGGCAGAAGAGTTGGCGGCGCGGTTGCGGCAGGCAGAAGCGGAGGGCACGCCCATGATGTTGCTGGGCACCTCCTTTTCCTTCGTGCACTTTTTGGACTGGTGTGCCCAAACGGGCGCAACCTTTCGGTTGCCTGAAGGCAGCCGGTTGATGGACACGGGCGGGTTTAAAGGGCGCTCGCGCGAAGTCGCCCGCGACGAACTGCTGCGCCTTTACGAACGCGTCTTGGGAATCTCACCCGAACACTGCGTCAACGAATACGGCATGGCGGAACTGTCATCGCAGTTTTACGACGGTGTCGTCGGTCAACCCTATTGCGTGCCCGATGCGATTGCGTCCCGTAACGCGCATTTATCGCCCCGCTACCATTTGCCGCCGCCATGGGTGCGCACAAAAGTCGTGCACCCCGAAACGCTTCAAGAGGTCGCCGAGGGAGAACGGGGATTGCTGTGCCATTACGACCTTGCCAACCGCGGTTCGGTCATGGCAGTGCTGACGGAGGATGTCGGCATCAAAGTCGGCGACGGTTTTGTCCTGTTGGGACGAGCCCACGGTAGCGAATTGCGGGGCTGCTCCGTATTGGTGGACGAATTGCTGTCGGGCGGGATGTCAATCAACCGATAACGCCCGCCAAAAACGCCCGCGTCCGTTCGTCACGCGGGGCGCTGAAAATGTCCGCTGCCGCCCCGTGTTCCACCAACTCGCCCATGTAAAAGAACAGCCCGTAGTCCGCCAGGCGTTTCGCCTGTCGTAGCGTGTGGGTGACGATGATGAGGGTGTATGTGCCCCTCAACTGGCGGAACAGGTTTTCAATGTGTTGGGCGCTGATAGGGTCTAAGGCGGAAGTCGGTTCGTCGCACAACAACACTTCGGGGGCGACCGCCAGCGAGCGGGCTAAGCACAATCGCTGCTGTTGCCCGATGGACAATTGCGTGGCGGGCGCTTTGAGCCGGTCTTTCACTTCGTCCCACAAATGCACCATGCGCAAGCAACGCTCCACCACTTCGTCCAGCCCTCTTTTGTCGCGAACGCCGTGCAGCCAGGCGCCAAAGGCGATGTTGTCGTAGATGGACATCGGCAGCACCGTCGGCTTTTGCTGGAGCATGCCCATCTTTTTGCGCAACCGTAGGATATCGGCGTCAGGCGCCAAAATGTTCTCGCCATCAATCAGCACCTCGCCCGTCACCTTCGCCCCCTCAGTCAGGTCAATCAGCCGATTGAGGCAGCGCAGAAAGGTCGTCTTGCCGCAGCCCGACGGTCCTAACACGACAGTGATTTGCCCGTCAGGAATTTCCACCGTCACATCGCGCAGGGCGACATACCCGTCGTAAGCGACGCTCAAGTTACGGACGACGATGTGCGGCATTGTCCGATCACCTCACGACAAAGCGGGAAAGCCGATGTGCCAATAGCCGAGCGCTCCCGCTGATTACCAACACCGACACCAGCAGCACCGTAGCGGCGGCGTAGGCTTGGCGTTGCACCTCGGGAAACGGCGAGTTAAGCAGGAAGAAAACCGCTAACGGCAGCGACGCAACGGGGTCAAAAAGCGAACGGGGCAAGTTGTCGGTGTAGCCGGCTGTGAACAGCACGGACGCTGCGTCGCCGATTGCCCGCCCGAACGCCAGCAACACTACCGTCACCAAAGCGGGCAACGCTTGCCGAATGACGACAAAGCGCATCGTTTCCCAACGCGTCAAGCCGAGGGCGTAAGCGGCTTCCTTCATCGGTTTGGGCACCGCCCGCAGGACTTCGTCCATCGCCCGCACCATGAGGGGCAAGATGACGCCAGCGAGGGTCACGATGCCAGCCAGCAGTGATGCCCGCCAACCCAAAGCCACCATCAGCGCAAACCCACAGGCGCCGTAAACGATGGACGGAACGCCCCACAGCGAATCCAGCAATATGCGCAACGCGCCGGCGACTCTCGTGCGCCCTGCGTAATCCGGCTGCAACAACAACGCCACAGGCAACGCCAGCGGCAACGCCAACAGTGTCGCACCGATCGCCAGCAACGATGAGCCGACGATGGCGTTGAGGATACCGCCCTCTTCGCCGGTCAAGTAGTAACTACCTGAAGGCAGACGCACCAACATCGTCCAATCCAATGCTTGCCAACCTTTGGCAAGCACGACGGCGATGAGCGCTCCCAATGAACTGATCAACCCTGTCACCGACATCACCATCGCGATGCGTGCGATACGGTCACACCAATAGCGTCGGCGCATGATCACCACCTGCGCAAGGCGCGTTGATGTCGTCCAGTCTCTTAGGCGTCGTATTCACATGCGCCCTACCGATTGGGTTAAACGCAAGACGAGTTGGGCGGCAAGGTTAAACGCAACGGCAGACACAAGGAGCAACAACGCCGCCATCATCAACGCAGCATCGTAAAGGGGGATGGACATCATTTCGCCGTAGTTGTTGGCGATGAGCGCAGGAAGCGGGTATGCCGGGTCAAAAAACGAACGGGGCACCCGCGGGACATTGCCGACGACCATCAGCACCGCCATCGTTTCGCCGAGGGCACGAGCGAAGCCCAGCAAAACGGCGCCGATGATGCCCGCTCTCGCCGCTCGCATGGTCACGAACCGCGTCGTTTCCCACGCCGTCGCGCCCAGCGCCAACGCCGCTTCGCGCAAACTCACCGGCACGCTCCGCAACACTTCTTCGGCGACGGCGACGATCGTCGGTGCCACCATTAGCGCCAACACCAACCCTGCTGCCAACACGCTGTAACCTGTCGGTGGTGCTTCGGACGCCAGTAAGGGCAAATGTTGCTGAACAAAGGTTGCCAGTTTGCCGACGCAGGGGACAATCACCGACACGCCGAACACGCCGTAAACGACCGACGGCACGCTCGCCATCAAGTCAATGAGCGGGTTGAGCGTTCGGCGCACCGTTGCAGGCGCATACTCTGCCAAGTAAATCGCCGTCAACAACGAAAGGGGCACCGCCACTGCCATCGCCGTCAGCGTCACCCACAACGAACCGAGCAAAAACGGGTAGAAACCAAAAAGCCCTTTGGCAGGTTGCCACACCGTTCCGAACAGCAGCGCTGTCAACGGATAACGCTGCAGGATGGGGAACGCACGGGCAAACAAGGCGGTGAACAGCGCAGCCGCCAACAGAACGGTCGTGGCGCCTGCTATCCCCACCCACAAAGTCGCCAATCGCTCTTTGGTAGAACGGGTCAGCAACGCACCTCACCCCCCTGTCACCGCAACTGGCGCAACGCGACCGTTACTGCTGCCCGTGACAACGGCACATAACCTGCGTCGGACGCAAACCTTTGTCCCTTCGTCAGCGCCCAACGGATGAACTCGGCGACAACGCCGTGCGGTTTGCCCTTTGTCACGAAGTAAAGTGTGCGGGCAGGGGGCGATGGGTAACGCCCGTCAGCGATGGCGTTCAGTAACGCTTGGCGGGTGGCATAAAAATTCTCCGCCTTGCCCACCTTACCATCGCCGTTCAAATCCAACGGGACGACCAACAGCCCGCCAAAGGGTTTGCCTGTTCGCGGGTTGTAGGCGTAGTTGATGTTGTTGTAGCCGATGCCCAACGGGTCGCGGCGCACCGCATCGGCGAGACCGGGGTCACCCGAAACAGCGATGCCCTTAAGGTCTTCCTGCTTCCCTGTTTTACCCAGCAAAAATTGCGCCCAAGTTTCCGCCGCCCCTGCCGCATCGGCGCGGGTATAGGCGTGGATGGGCGAATTGTCCTTGGTCCCGACGACTTGCCCCCAAGTCTTGATGCGCTGGGTCACCCAGATATCCCGCAAAATTTCGCGGGACACGCCTTTGCGTAAAAGGAGCGTTCGCACGGGGTTGCGGGCGTTGACGACGGCGACGACGGCGTCTTTGGCGACAGGGATGAACACCGCGCCTTTCCGCAGTTCGTCAGGGTGCGGCTCGCGGGAAACCATCCCGATGTCCACCAAACCTGCCAACGCGTCCGTGATACCTTTGCCTGCGCCGCCGCCCGTAATATCAAACCGTGCCTTAAAGCCCTCTCTGCGAAACTCCTCTGCCCACCGCACCGTCAATGGGTAAAGGGCAAACGCCCCCGAGATGCGAACGGTTTGCTCGGTTTGGGATGCCCCCGGTTCGCCCCGTTGGACGATGGCGGGTAGCGCTAGCGCAACAGCACCTGCGACAACGCTCCACCAACGAGGCATCGGCATACACCTCCTTGCAGGATTTGTCGGCAACTCTCCAACCGCCGTGGCAGCGCCCCGCTGCAGCCAATCAAGTGCGTCCTCAGTGGGCTCGCCCCGAGATACGGGTGCGGCGGAGCCGACGCTCTTTCAGCCTCGCGGTCTCTGCCTGCAAGACAGTGACCGCATCTCCAGTGGGTTGTCGTCGGGGTTGACAGAGAGGGTCGGGAGCGTTAGGCTTGGGATGGGTAAGCCGTTTCGTGGCTCCCGACGGGGACAGGGCGGACCGCCCTCCGTCCTGTCCCTTCTCTGCCAACCCCACTACCGTTGTGATGCGGACATCGCTAACGCCTGTTCACTTTTTGCCTGCTTGACGCCCTGCCACAGAAGGCTGAGCACGAACCCCGTGATGCCCAACGACGCGCCGAACAAAATCACCAAGGGCAACACTTTTCCACCGACACCCAATTGCTTTAACGCCACACTGACTGCTGATGCCAACAGTAACGCCCCTAACAATCCGCGCAACTGACGGCTGGGTGCGTAGAAAGTCGCCCACGCTCCCAAGCGGGCGCCCAATGCGCCGCCGAACAACATAACCAGTGCAGTCGGCATGTCCAAAAAACCTTTGCAACCGTAGGTGAAGGCGCCGTAGCCCGCCGACAGCAGCACTTCCACGAGGTCGGTGCCGACAGCCACCTTCGTGGGGATACCCAGCAGGTAAATCATCGCTGGCACGCGGATAAACCCACCCCCACCGCCCATGATGCCCGCCATGAAACCTGTCACCAACCCCAACGCTACGAAACTCCACACCGATGCCCGTTGTAGGTGCGAAACGGAGCTGTGGAAAAAGGGCGGGAAGGGCAAACGGCTCAGAATGCCGCGCCAACGGACAGGTTGTCCATTGCGGGCGGACAGCGTCTCCCAAAGGGTAATGCCCGCCAACATCGCCAATACCGTTAGTTGCACCCACCGCACAGTCGTCTCCACCGTGCCTGCTTGTGCCAGATGACGCACCAGTTGCGCCGCAAGTTCCATGCCTGGAACAGTGCCCAACGCCAGCAACCCCGCCACTTTCCCGTCCAAGTGCCCCAGTTGGCGATGTTTAGCGGTCGCCGACAGCGATTTGCCAAAAATGTGCAACAAGTCCGTCCCGATGGCGACGGGCATCGGGTAGCCGAGGATGTTCAGCGCGGGTGTGACAATCGCCGACCCGCCGAACCCGAAAAAGCCCCCGACAACCCCCACGATGAACCCCAGCAACCAAAGTAACAGGAAATGCTCCATTACTTCAAGCCCTCCTGACGGAACGGGTTAGCCAGAGCAACGCACGATCGGCGAGGCTGCCCAGACTTAGCCCCGCCGTGGCGAACAAGACCATCGCTGCCAGCACCCGCCATGCGTCACCGTGCAAATGCGCGCCCAACCAACCCGCCACCGCACTGCTCACTGACAGCACCAATAAGTGCCCCAACCAACCCACCGAACATGCACCTCTTTTAAAGTTAAGTTTTTCAGTCGGAATTTGAGTTTAATACGCAAGGGGCGCGGTGTCAAGAGGGAGACAACGGCGCCTTCACAGTGGTCTGTTGAATTTTCGGCAGCACCTCGGAGGGCGCGTCTCCTGACGCGCCGCTTTTTTCGGCGGCTCAAGAGAGCCGCCCTCCGAGGTTCGGAGGGCGCGTCTCCCGATGCGCCAATGTTTTTCCCTTCGGAGGGCGCGTCTCCTGACGCGCCGCTTTTTTCGGCGGCTCAGGAGAGCCGCCCTCCGAGAGCTCCTGACGCGCCGATTTTCGGCGGCTCAGAGAGCCGCCCTCCGAGGTTCGGAGGGCGCGTCTCCCGATGCGCCAATGTTTTTCCCTTCGGAGGGCGCGTCTCCTGACGCGCCGATGTTTTCCTCTTCGGAACACGCTGCCATTCGGCGGCTCAGAGAGCCGCCCTCCGAGAGCCACGCGCCTTCACAAAATCTGCAGGGTGTGTTATAACTTTCGGCGCCGCTGGGGCGTGGCGCAGTTGGTAGCGCGCGGGACTTTGGATCCCGAGGTCCCTGGTTCGAAGCCAGGCGCCCCAGCCATTTTCACCCCCCAAATTGCTCGCTTCTATTGTTTTTGTTGAACTTCCCTCTTGGCAGCACCTCGGAGGGCGCATCTCCTGATGCGCCGCTTTTTTCGGCGGCTCAAGAGAGCCGCCCTCCGAGGTTCGGAGAGCGCGTCTCCCAATGCGCCAATGTTTTTCCCTTCGGAGGGCGCGTCTCCTGACGCGCCGCGATTTTCGGCGGCTCAGAGAGCCGCCCTCCGAGGTTCGGAGGGCGCGTCTCCCGATGCGCCAATGTTTTTCCCTTCGGAGGGCGCGTCTCCTGACGCGCCGCGATTTTCGGCGGCTCAGAGAGCCGCCCTCCGAACAAAACCATTATTCAACACAACAGAATGGACCTTGTGTCTGCCTAAGTAGTTCCTCAAAAAAAAACGAAGGGGCAAAGCGTGGGGCAAAATTGAGGAGTGCAGCGGGCTCGTGTCAGGGTGAGTTGCGCGGGTGATGCGCATGAAACGACGAGGGTTTTTGCGGCTGATGACGTTAAGTGTCAGCGGGCTCATGGCGCCACGAGCGAACGGAGGTGGCATAACCGTGCGCGACCGCAGCATCGTCGTGGACACAACCCAAAGCCCCCACGCTAAGGTGCGTCCCGTCCCCATCCGTGCCGTTAAGTTGCGTGACGGTTTTTGGCAACCCCGTTTGTCCGCTTTGCAGGACATCACGCTGCCGACGCAATACGACCTGATGGAGCAAACGGGACGCATTGATAACTTCCGACGCGTCGCAGGCAAAGTCGGGGGTGCGTTTCGTGGGCTTTATTTCAACGACAGCGATGTTTACAAGTGGTTGGAAGCGGCTGCGTGGTCGCTGGCGGTGCAACCTAACGACACTGTCACTGCACTGATGGACCGTGTGATCGCTGAAATTGAAGCGGCGCAGGACGCTGACGGCTACCTAAACACCTATTTTTCGCTGGAGCGCAAAGCGCAACGCTGGACGAACTTGCGGGACATGCACGAACTATATTGCGCAGGTCATTTGTTCCAAGCCGCCATCGCCCATCATCGCGTCACAGGCGATGAGCGTTTACTCAAAGTCGCTAGGCGATTTGCTGACCATATCGCCCAGGTGTTCGGGTGGGGCAAAAAGGAAGCGGCAGACGGGCACCCCGAAATTGAAATGGCGCTGGTGGAACTTTATCGCGAGACAGGCGAGCGGCGCTATCTGGAGTTGGCGCAATTTTTCGTGGATGTACGGGGACACAAACGCATCGGCGGCTCGCCTTACCACCAAGACCACAAACCCTTGCGCGAACTGGACGAAGTGACGGGGCACGCGGTGCGGGCACTCTACTTGAACGCAGGCGCCGCTGACCTTTACGCCGAAATTGGCGACACGGCACTGATGAACGCATTGCAACGGATGTGGCACAACTTGACGGAGAAGCGGATGTATGTCACAGGGGGTTGCGGGGCACGCCACGAAGGGGAAGCCTTTGGACGCGATTACGAGTTGCCCAACGAGCGCGCCTACGCCGAAACTTGTGCCGCCATCGCTAACATCCTGTGGCAATGGCGAATGTTTTTACTGACAGGCGAGGCGCGGTTTGTGGATGTGTTAGAACGGGCGCTGTTTAACGGAGCGTTGGCGGGCATCGGCTTGGACGGCAAGTCCTACTTTTATGTCAACCCGCTGGCGGATCGCGGCTATCATCGGCGGCAACCCTATTTTGAGTGTGCTTGTTGCCCGCCCAATATCGCCCGATTGCTTCCGATGGTGCCCAGTTTCCTTTACGCCGTCACCGACGACGGGATTTTCGTCACCCTTTACGCCGCCAGTGAAGCGACCGTCAGCGTCAACGGCGTGGCGGTGCACCTGCGTCAACAAACGAATTACCCTTGGGATGGCGAAGTCACGCTGCAGATAGAACCGTCCCGCCCTATCACCTTCACCTTGCACCTGCGGGTGCCGGTGTGGTGTCCCAAGGCGACGGTGACAGTCAACAGGGCAGAACGGCGGGAGGTGCAAGGGGGAACTTTCGTCCAGTTGCAGCGCCCATGGCAGCCCGGCGACACAGTGGGCGTAACGCTGCCGATGAACGCTGAGTGGCTCCTTTGTCATCCGTTCGTGGAGCCCAACGCCGGACGCATCGCTCTCCAGCGTGGTCCGTTCGTTTACTGCTTGGAACAAGCGGACAACCCTGACGCCGATGTGTGGTTCATTGCGGCGTGTGAGGAGCGCCCGCTGGAGCCCGTCCCAATGTCCATCGGTGGGCTGCCCATCATCGCCTTGCAAGGCGATGGCGTTGCAGTAGAGCCATCAATATGGGCAGGGCACCTGTATCAACCGCTGCGTGCAGTCCGCCAACATACCAAATCCGTCCGCTTTACAGCGATCCCCTACTTCGCATGGGCGCACCGAAGCGCAGGACCGATGACAGTGTGGGTGCCCAGAATGTGAGCCCGTTTTCTGGCGGCTGGGTTCCCCCATCGCAAAAGGCAGCGTTTCAATCCCGCTTAACGCCCCCACACGGTGACGACGCCGAGGCGTCGCGCTTTTTGCCACAACCCTTGCATTTGGGCGGCGTTACGCGGCACCTGCCATGCCAGCACCGGCAGCCCCCGCACCTCCAGTTCGCCGGGCGCGATGGTGCTGATGACGGGCAAGCCCACGGTCATCCGCACGACCCAGCGTCCCGGGGGCAACTGCGTGAAGGGTTGATAAAACCACCACCACGCCCACATGCCCGTTTGCGGACCGTTAGCGTCGGTGATGCTCACGGGGCGCCGTGCCAGCAGCCAAAGGTAACCGCCCAGCGCCGCTGCATCTTGTGACACACACACTTCCGTCTCCGCCACCAACAGCCCACCGATGTGGACACCGTCAGGGGGGGGCAGCAACCGAGCCCGATGCACGATAGGCTGTGGGCTGCGATGAGCGTGGCAGGAACGCACTGCTGTGACGGGCGGTGCCCTTTTCAGCAGCGCCACCCAGCGGCTGACGGGGTAAACGAACCACGGTTGCGGGTTGAAAAATCGGTAAAGGTCAGCGGTCGTCGTTGCGACGGGGCGCTGTAACGGCAATGTCGGCTGCCACTCGTAAACCGAAACGACCCGCACATCGCGCCGCCGTTCTTCAATGGCTTGTAACGCCCACAGATTGAACATCGTATCGTCAATGCTGACAAGCAACGCGGCGTTGCGGGGTGTATCTCGGAGCACGGCGGTTAAATAGCGACGCCCTCGGTCTTTGTCCACGCCCCAGACCCAAGGCAAAGCGTGCAGCAGAGCCACTTCTGCGCTGCTCAGCGCCAACCCCGCGACGACCAGCGCTACCACTGGAGCGCGTTTCTGCAGCCAGTTCATCAAATCGTGGCTTACTAACCCACCCCACAGCACCGTCACCGACCACGCGGGCACGAAAAAGTAGGCAATGTCGGGCACATCGTAGCCGAGATAGAACGCCATGTGCGCCAGCCACATCCCCAGCGTGACGGCGAAAAAGGCGCAATACCTCACAACTAACAACCACGCCAGCCCAATGCCCAAAACGAACAGCGCCCCGTGTTGCTGGACGCCAGCCGCCAGCCACTCGCCGAACCGCTGCACCCGTTGGTGCGCCGGAAGCGCCTCCATCGCAGAGCGGAACCGTTGCCCCAGCACATAGCGGACGAAATCCCGCACCGATTTGGACGGGTCATCGCCCGTGTTTTGCCAGTAGCGCGCTCCGTAAGGCTTCGGCGCCCGCAGCGGTAAGTAAGCGTAGTAGGTCAAGGGTAAGCAGACAAACAGCGTTGCTATCAGCCAATCGCGCAGCGACGGGCGCTGCGGCACCCATCGCCGTGCCACTAACAGCCCTATCAACCCGCCTAGCGCCATGAGCGGCAGCGTCAAATGGTGCGCCGCTCCAAACCCTACCGTCAGCCCGACGGTGTAGAACCAACGCTTATCACCTGTCTGCCAGAACCGCACCAGCGCCAGCAACGCCAGCACCGTCAGGAACAGATTGGAACTGTAAACCTCTGTTGACACAGCACTGAACCACAGCATCCGCCCAAACGCCAGCGTCCACGCCGTCGCCAGCGCCACGAGGGCGTTGTTCGTTAGGTGCATTACCAGTAAAAACGCGGCGCCCGCTGTCAGTGGCACGAACAGTGCTGTCAGCAAACTGAAACGCCAGACAACCGTCCCGACGGGCAGCAGCGTCACAAATAACTTGTTCAGCAGGCAAAACCATGGGTAGCCTGTCGGGTGGGGCGGCATCAGGAGCGTTGCCGCCGCCATGAAGTCGCCGCTGTCGGCGAAAAAGCAATAAGTGGGGTAAAGGGTCGGAAGGTAAACGGCAAAGGGTATGCCGACCGCCAGCGCTAACCCACCCCACCATCGCCATTGCGGCGACTGCCAAGAGGCGGTGACGACGGAAGGGACGCGCAGCGTCATCGCTCGGCAACCACCTTGACCCGCTGGCGGATGCGAGCGATGGCGTCGGCGTCCAAGACCCGTTCAAAACTGCGTAGCCCGTCTACGACGAACCCATGCCGCGCCGCCATTTCGGCGATGGTCACGACCCGCTCTATCGGAATCTCTCGCCCCAAGGTGAAGGGCTCCAGCCGCCCTTCCAACGCCAACAACATTGTCTCGGCAACGCATGCGAGGGTGCGGTCAGAAGGCAGCCCAATGGAAAACTCCCAACAGGGCGCCCCCGGCACTCGGACGACACCGCCGTCAATGACCAGCACATCGTCTCGCTCCCGCTTCACCCGCTCGGACACATCGCGCGGGCGCGCCACATCGCAGACGACACAACCCGGCTTTAAGTGGTCTGGCTCAATGACAGCGTCCATTGCGCTCGTCACTGTGATGACGATGTCAGCGTCCCGCAGCCCATCTGCGATGTCGGTCGTCGCGCGCGTTGCGGTGTCCGCCTGCGGGCTCAACGCCGCTCGCAGTGCCTCCAACCGCTCGCGGTCCCGCCCGACCAGCGTCACGCGGGCAACGGGCGGCAATGTGACCCCTTGCCCCTTCGCTCCGCACGCCAAAAAATGCGCGCAAGCACGCCCGATGGAGCCTGTGGCGCCGACGACGGCAGCGGTTGCCCGTTCCCACTCAATGCCCATCGCTTCAGCAGCCAATTTCGTCGCTTCCACCGCTGTCCAAGTGGTGTAACTGTTGCCGGTTGTGACGGGCAAGGGCGATTGTTCTTGCAGTTCCATACCGTTATTGCCGACGATGGCGGTGTAAGCGCCTAAGCCGACGATGTGGGCTCCCAAGTCGGCAGCGAGACGGCAAGCGTCCTTAAGCAACGCCAACGCCCGTCGTTCGTCAGCGCGCATCATCTGCGCCGTCATCGGAACGCCCAGCAGCCAACCTTCCGTCGTGGCGCCTGTCAGCGATCGGACACCCGTGATTTTGCCCAACACTTTCACCCGCATGCAGCGTAAGAGGGCTTCCACCCAACTTTCAGGCAACCATTGGGCGATGGGATACTTTCGGGCGACATCGCGTTTCACATCCAACGGGTGCACGAGAAAGGCAAACCGATACACGCCCATCACCTCTCGCCCTTCGGGAACTCACACAGCGTTCGCTGCGGCGCTGAGCCGCTCAAATTTTGGGACATGATTGCGGGGCACTGAGGGGTGCCATCGGGGAGCCGGGCATGAACCCGACCGTTAGAGGGGGGTTGGAAAGGTAGGACTGTTACCCCCACTGCGACATCGGGGCAACGCCCTCGCCGAAAGGGTGCGGCGCGCTGGCAACGGAACTTCGGTCGTTTAAAGGGCAGTGCGCCCGAACCGCTGCCATGCTGTTCCACAGCCGTCGCCCGTAAAGGGTGACGCTACCGACGGATTTTTTTAACAACACTCCGAATTCGGTAGCGTCAGGGTTCATCCCCGACGGATGGTTTCTCTTCGGTGCTGCCACACCGCCCAAACATACAGCCGCCAGAGCAAATGACCCAAGTTGGCTTTGCCGCTGCGGTGCCATTCAACCATTTGCCGCACCGTCTCGCCGTTCACAAACGGGTCATTTTTGCTGAGCAAAGCCAACAACTCCTCCGCCAGTTGCCCCTGCATCCATTTGGCGACAGGGACACTGAACCCTTGCTTGCGCTGCTGCATCGTTTCGGATGGCAAGTCCTTTGTCATCGCCTTTTTCAGCAGATACTTGGTCGT
Source organism: bacterium HR17 (assembly GCA_002898575.1). NCBI lineage: Bacteria > Candidatus Fervidibacterota > Fervidibacteria > Fervidibacterales > Fervidibacteraceae > Fervidibacter > Candidatus Fervidibacter japonicus. The sequence continues at coordinate 15,717 of BEHT01000016.1, read as the reverse complement.
TCGTCCCCGCAGTTTCATCTCAAACGGCAAAGACGCCGCAAACTCCACCAATATGTGGTCTAACAAGGGCGGGCGCACCTCCAACGCTACCGCCATGCTCATCCGGTCCACTTTCGTCAAGCAATCGTCAGGCAAGTATAACAGCATGTCGCCATACAACAACGCCTCTCGCCAATCGCTCACCGGCGCTGCCTGCAGCAACGCGTCTTGGAAGGTGTCCGCTGTTTGCCCGTTTAACGCCGTCCGCAGGTCAGCGCTGTAAAGCAGCTGGCGGATGGGCAACGGCGTGCGAGTCCGGCGCTGGAAGGTCGCGATAGGACCTGCCCGGAAGTCCCGCCATGCCTTGACCAATCGGTGCCACCAATCGGTGCCGTGCCGAATGAGCGCCTCGCGCCAGGGGTCAACGGGGCGCGGCTTCGCCGCCGTCAGCGACGGTTCCGCTCCTCCCCTACCCCACAGCAGTGCCCTTCGCGTCCACTCGTAGCCGGCAAAAATCTCATCGCCACCGTCACCCGACAGCACGACCGTGACATGCCCCCGCGCCATCTTGGAAACAATGTAAGTCGGCAACGCCGAACTGTCAGCGAACGGTTCGCCGAAATAGCCGATCAAATCAGGCATCAACGCCGCCGTCGGTGCGGCAACAGTGAACTCGTGGTGCTCTGTCCCGTAACGCTGGGCGATCAAGCGGGCGTAGGGCAACTCGTCGTAGCGGTCATCGTCAAAGCCGATGGAGAAGGTTTTGACGGGGCGGTCACTCACCTGCGCCATCAACGCCACGATGGACGATGAATCCATCCCGCCACTCAAAAACGCACCCAACGGGACATCACTGACCATGTGTAACTTGACGGTTTCTTTCAACCTCTCCCGCAACTCCTCAGCAAGTTCATCTTCGCTTTCGCTCCGCTTGTGCGTGAAATCCAACTGCCAGTAACGGTGCAAACGAATTTCACCGTTTTCCCACACGAGGTAATGGGCAGGTGGCAACTTCCGCACTGACTTGTAAATTGTTAAGGGCGCTGGGATGTAACCGTAGGCGAAATAAGCGTCAACGGCGAGGGGGTCAATTTCGGCGCTGACTTCAGGGTGCTCCAAGACCGCTTGCAGTTCCGAAGCGAACACAATCGTTCCGTCAGGCAAATGGGCGTAGTAAAGCGGCTTGACGCCGAGCCGATCCCGCACCAAAAGCAACTTCCCATCTCCCGTCCCTCGTCCCCCGTCCCATATGCCGAAGGCAAACATGCCCCTAAGTCTCTGAACGAACCTATCGCCCCATTCCTCGTAAGCGTGGACGAGGACTTCGGTGTCGGTGCGGGAGCGGAATTGATGCCCTTTTTGCTCCAACAAAGCCCGCAATTCAAGGAAGTTGTAAATTTCGCCGTTGTAGGTGACCCAAACAGAACCGTCCTCGTTGGGCATCGGCTGCCTGCCCGCTTCCGAAAGGTCAATGATGGCAAGGCGGGTATGTCCCAAGTAAGCATTACGCATTACGCGACACACATTACACCCATCTGGACCGCGATGGCGAAGCGTTTCTACCATCCGCTGCAGAATACGCTCGCCACCGTCAACGGGCTGCAAACTCACGAAACCGCAAATGCCACACACAGAGGTCACCTCTGTTCGTAAGACGCATCTCCCGGACACGCCACTTTCTTCGGAGGGCGCATCTCCGATGCGCCGCTTGTTTTTGGCGGCGGCTCAGGAGAGCCGCCCTCCGAGGTTCGGAGGGCGCGTCTCCCGACGCGCCGATTTCTCCTCGGAGGGCGCATCTCCGATGCGCCGCTTTCTTCGGAGGGCGCGTCTCCCGACGCGCCGATGTTTTCCTTTTCGGAACGCGCTGCCATTCGGCGGCTCAGAGAGCCGCCCTCCGAGAGTTTCCTGACGCGCCGATTACGGCGGCTCAGGAGAGCCGCCCTCCGAGGTTCGGAGGGCGCATCTCCTGATGCGCCGATGTTTTTCCTCTTCGGCGGGCGCGTCGGTTTATTTTTCTGTCCTATCGTCCTGCCGTCTCGTTATCCCGTCATCCTGCCGTCCCTGCTCCCTCAATTCCGCCTCCAACAACGCATAGCCTTGAGCAAGGTTTTTGACCTGTTCGCGCAAGGCGGTCATCTTGACGGCGTAGTGAAGGCTAATCAGGTAGAGGAACAGGATGCCGAACAAAAAGATAGTCGTTGTCGGTAGGACAGCACCAATCAGCCTCGTGACGGCAACTAACAGGTCATAACAGACGGTGATGAGGAAAATCGTTGCGGCACTGAGCATCCACAACCAAGTGTATTCTTCCCTAAGCCGCTTGCGCCGAACGAGTTCAAACACCAACAAAACGATGACGATGCTCGCTGCGATGGCAAAAATTTGTTGACGGGGGTCATGGATGGTCATCTCCGAACCGTAAAGTCGTCTGAACAGCCGCTATCCACAAGAGGCGACGCTACACCTTCAACTCATCGGTAGCGTCAGGGTTTATCCCCGACGGTCGTTTAAACGACCGTCGCCCGTAAGGGGCGACGCTACCTTCTTTTGCCAAGAGCGCCAGCCCAACCATGTCCCTACCAATGCCACCAAGACTGCCACACCGATAATCAGACCTGAATGGTGTTTAACGGTTTGGTCTAACACCGGACGCCCAATGTGGGCGCTGACGAAAACGAATAGAACTGCTTTCGCGCCCCGTCCGATGCTAACCGCCAGCAGCAATAAGGGCAAAGAAACCCGAAACATCCCAGCAGCGATGGTGAACAGCGGAAAGGGCAGCGGTGTCGTCCCGCCCAACGCCACGATGAACGGACCGTAACGGCGCATTTGCGTTTGGGCTTGCTTCACCTTTTCAGGAGGAAACCGTCTCAACAAAGGCGTCGCAAGCCCGTAGCGTCCCAACGAATACCCGACGCACGAACCTGCCGCTGAAGCCAAAGCGTAAACACCGACAAGCATCCATGCCCACTGAGGGTAGGCGAGTGCGGCACCGACCAGCAGCGCCTGAACGGAAATGGGCACCAACGCCGCGTCAAGGAAAGCAGTTACGGCGATGCTCAAGACTCCAAGCCAGCCAAGACTCATATACAGGAGACACCTCTAGAACTTTTTCGGTTTAGGAGAGATTCTCACTCCTCAACTACGCAAAGTTCGGTTTTGCCGGTAGCCCTCGCTCAGGATGCTGAACAAGAAGGCGTTGAAAAAGTTCTGAATGCCCAAAGCGATGAGTGTGGAGCCGAAGATGACCAAGCGGGTGTGCCCTGATACCAATCCGTGATACCCGCGGCGCACCCAATCCCAAAATACCCAACCGTCCATCGCCAAGCCGATGGCGATTGCGATCAGACTCAACAGCAACATCCGTTCGGCGTTCAAATAACGGAAACCGTATTGGAGGATGCGGTCCTCTTCCTGAAATCGGTGGGTGACAGAGTAAATTTTCGCCATGAAGTGAGCAGTGATGACTTGGTAGCCTGTCAGCGTTAGCAGGCTGCCGACTATTGCCCAGTGAAAGTCCATGCGGAGTTTTCCGAAAAGCCAAAGGGGTTTGTCCATGGGAGCCAAAAGGTGAATGCCCATCAGCAACAAGCCTAAAAGCATCAGCGCTAAGCCAGGCACCAAAAAGAGCACCGTCGGGCTGTATGTAAGCATCAGTTTCAAGTGGCGCCAGCCGTCCCGAATAGGGCGCAAGTGAGGCGGGCGACCGCGTTTGTCAGGATGCAAAGTTATGGGCACCTCAGTGACTTTCAGTTTCGCCTTGCCCGCCTTGATCAGCATTTCCGACGCAAACTCCATGCCTGTCGCGTGAAGTTGCATCTTTTGGTAGGCTTCTTTGGTGAATGCTCTCATACCGCTTTGGGAATCGCTGGTTTTGACCCGAAAGAGAAGGTTGAAAGTTGTAGTCATGATGGGGTTGCCGATTTTGCTCGTCCAAGGCATCGCGCCGGGCAAAATGCATCCCTTGAACCGCGAGCCGACGACCAAATCGTAGCCTTCCTTGATTTTTGCCATCAATTTCGGCGCTTCCAAAAAGTCATAACTGTCGTCGGCGTCGCCGATGACGATGATTTTGCCCCTCGCCGCTTCAATTCCACCTCGCAGGGCACTGCCGTAGCCCTTCTGAGGGACATGGACGACCCGCGCCCCCTTTGAAAGGGCAATTTCAACGGAACGGTCGGTAGAACCGTTGTCGGCAACAACGACCTCGCCAGAAACGCCCATCATTTCAATTGCCTGCCGCGCCTTCTCAACCACAATGCCAATGCTGTTTTCCTCGTTCAGGCAAGGGATGACGATGGAGACTTCGGGTTGGAAAATCCCTGACGCTGACTCCGCGGCAGTTTGAACTTTCTGCACCATTGGAGACACCTCCGACCGTTGACGTTATTTCGGTAGCGTCGGGGCTTGTCCCCGACGGTCGTTTAAACTTGTCCCCGACGGTCTTTGAACTCAAAAGTGGAAGCGACCGCCAGAAAGCAATTGACGCAAGTAAAAGCCAGCGATAAGCAGCCAGTTCACGCCGACCGCACTGAAGGTTGTGATTGGGCTAATTTGCTTCTTCACCAGCTCATCCAAAACTCTCAAAGCGTTTGCTAAAGCGACGCCGAAATAAGGGAAGAAATCCGTCATGCGGCGGACGCCATAGCCGCCTACTTCAGGCAAGGCGCAATTGACATAAAGTTGAACCAACAGCGCTAAGGTAACAGAAACTAAAAAAGTCATCGGAACTGTGGGTGGGAACTGCCTAAAGAACCCCCAAGTCGCTAAAAGCAGCAGTGGCGAGTAGGCATAAAGCCAAGCGATGTAACTGAAATTGGGGGTAAGCCAACGAACATAACTGCCATATGGGTTGGTTATTGACTCACCATAGATTGCCTGCCAAGCGAAAATTTGAGGCAAGAAAATAGCGACTGCGGCAAAGACATGAGCGGTTAACCCGACGACCAAATTACGCCATTTTTGCTCCCGCAAGAGTTGCCACAGAAGTCCAACAAGCAAGACCCCTAAGGCGGCATTTTGATACCGCACCATTGCTGCTAATCCCAAAGCAGCCCCTGAAATTAACCACCAATGAACATCTGAAGGTTGCCGATAAACGCGATAGACGGCGTAAAGGTATGCAACTGAACAAGCAGCGGAAACCCAGTGGGACATGTTGGCATGGAGGAACGCGTAGTTGCTCAATGCTGTCCCAAACATTATCCCAATTGTCGCCCAGAAAGCATAGCGATGCTCAAAAAGTTCAGTGAGCAGACGATAAAGCAAATACATCCCAGCCAAGCCCAAAAGGAAACTCCAAAGATACGTGGGCAGTTCGTAGTAAAGTTCGTAACCGCTCGCGGACAAAGGCAAACCTAACGCCTTTAGCATTAAAGCGACTAAATGAGTAGCAGCAAAGGCAGGAAGCCAAAGCAGACCTAAGCCGATACCATACTGATTGGCCGGGCGCCCCGTCTCAGGCACGATGTAAGCAAATGCCGGATTACCACGCCCCCTATTGAACTGATACTGATTGCTAAAGTCCAAATCCCTATCCAGCATTAACGAAACGGTGTAGGCATAGTAGTAGAAGCCATCGCTTACGAACAACGCCTTACCTTTGCCCATCGTCAGTTTAGCAGTAGTCGCAATGAGGAACAACGAGAGAGCGACAGCCACCAGTGAAACGAATGGGCGCCCCTTTATCGTCGCCACTTCACTTCCCCCTTTGCTTTCAACAACCGTCGCCCGCAAGGGGCGACGCTACTTTATTCATCCCTTTTTGCCATTCATTTCCCCACGGCGACCAAAAGAAGTGCATCAATCGGGTAACGGTAACGGACGACGCTTTAGGCATTGTGATACTCGTTAAGTTGATTGCTCCAAAAGTTGGATGGCTTGCTCTACGATGGCAGGTGTCAGGAACAAGGTGCTTTTGTTAAGCAAGGCATATAGGGCTTCTTTTGTTTGAGGCATGGTAAGTTTACCTTCGTGGTAAGCGAGCGCTATGATGCCGACACTGCCATGAGGTTCCATTCCCAAAAACTTTGCTGCCCGACGGGCTTCTAAGTCATCAGTCAAGAAAAGGGTAATGTTCAATTGGCGGCACAGATATAAACCGCTTAACTCACCTTCCTGCAAATCAAAACCCACCAACTGACCACGCAGGTCAAAAATGTCCATCAAGGTAACGGGATGGATTACCAAATTTGCCAAAGTGTTTATGCAATTCTCAGGCACTCTTCCCGGCATTGTGACTTCTTTTACGACCTGTTCTGAAGTCACCAAGCAGTCAAATATTGCCAGCAATTCTAAAAACCCGATTTGGTGGAGGTGGATGAACGGACCTGCGTTGCTGACCGCTGAAAGGCTCACAACCCCAACCCCCATCGGACATCTTCTAAAACCGCCTCCCTTGCCCGTTCGGCACGCTCTACCCACTCGGCTCCGACGGCTTGGATGGCTTGTTCACGGGAAATCTGCCCACGCAAGTAAAGGTCAAGGTGCATTTGCACCCAAAGATGCTCTATGCCAAGTTCCAACGCCCTCGCCAGCAGGAGGGTGACGTCTTGGTCAGTAAGGCGAGCAAGCGTCTCTAACTTTTCTAAAACCGATGGCATACCTTTCACCTCGCTGAAAAGGATTCTCTTAACATTTTGCCATCCATTTCCCCACGGCGACCAAAAGAAGTGCATCAATTGGGTAACGGTATCTGACGACGCCGTAGAAAATGGCGTGGAAGGTAACGGTGAACAAAATGACCAACAAAACCAATTCGGTGAAAGTTCGCTCCTTTGCGTCTTTTGACCGCCATGAACGCACCAACGCAGGGATAGAAAGCAGTAGCAGGGCAAGGTAGCACAGCGTTGACAGCACTTTATTGGGCAAACTGGCAGGGCCATAGAAGGGCACCAACAAGTTGGCGAGTTTGCGCGGGATGCGCTTGATGATGGCACTCATCGGGTCGGACTTTATGTGCTCCCATGCCTTTCGTTGCAACCACCGGTCGCGCTCAACGGGCGAAAGCCCCTTGGGGATTTGCGGTCTTTGAACATCACTGCCCCAGTTCCAATGCCCCAAAACTTTGGGCTCGGTTCCTGGCGGACCAAAAGCGAGATAGAAATCGTGTCCGGCGGAGAGTTGCAACGGCACAAAGGCAGCAAAAACGCTGTAATTGCGCAATGTCCAAGGCGTCAGGACAGCGATGAGGGAAGTGATAGCAAGCAGCGCGTGCATCCACTGTCGGCGAAAACCGAGCCAAAGGCTTGAAAGGAGCGCGATGGGTAAAGCGATAGAGCGGGTCAACGCGGCAACGCCCCACAGCGTGCCAGCCAAAGCGCCTTTAACCACCGGCTCATTGCGAGCGCGGTCGGCGCACAATAGCCAAGTCACCATCATAGCGGCGACGAAGAGCGGTAGGTAAAGGTTTTCCGTCAGCAGATATGGAGGCAGTTGAACGAACGGGTAATAGACGGTAGCGGCAAGCCCTGCCCCAAGCCCCGCTCTGTTGCCCCACAACTGTATCGCCCACCATGCGATGAGGGCGCACAAAAGGCTGCCGAGAAGGGCGTTGCCGACCCGAGCCGCCGGCGGCGAAATCCCCAAAAGACGGTAAAGAGCGGCGATAAAAATCACATAGCCTGGTCCATAGCGTGCCGTCGGCTCCCCGTTGAGAGTGTAGCCTTTCCCTTGCGTCAAACTGGCTGCGACACCATGATACAGCGGTTCGTCGCCGGCTTGCAGTTGATGCGTCCACGCAAACGGCTTGGTCGTAAGGAACGCCAAGCGCAGGGCAAGGGCAACGAGAAACACTATCGTCAGAAGGTGCCCACGCGACAAAGCCTTTATCCGTTGGGTCAGCATGTGACCATCGTCCTCGCGCAGAAAGTTCAAAGCCGACGCACAAATTGACGGCATCTTCACACGATATACCGTTGTCGCCGGCGCCGTCGGACACGCCACTGGTGCGCAACCATCGCTATGCCAAATCCAATCATGACCAAAGCGTTTGCAGTAGGCTCTGGCGTCGGGTAAACAGCGAGCCACCGAACACCGTTGAGGTTGTTAGGACCAAAAGCCGTCATCGTCGTCCCTGATGGGGCGTTGCGGTCGACCCACAAAATTTGCCCGATGCCCGCGGCTGTATGGCTGACAAAGAGCCGTTGCGTTCCCGGGTCGTAGTCCAAGCCGATGAGCACCCCGGTGGTGATGGGGGCGTTATAAGTCGCCAACAAAGCACCGTCAGACTTATACTTGCGCACGACGCGGGCGCCCGATGGGTTCGCCGTGAAGTAGATATGCCCCTGCTCATCCACCGCCAACGCTCGGGGGTCAGTGTTGCCGGACGCACTGAATAAAACGGTCCCAGAACCCGTCAGGTTACCGGCTCCCCAGCGGTGAATAACGGCGGTGCCGGTAGGAGATTCCCGGAGGGCATAAAGGTTGCCCTGCCTGTCAAAAACGAGGTCACGAAAGGCAAAATTTCCCCCAAAGTCAGCGCCGCTGAGGCGCGCCCCTGTAGCAGCGTCAAAGACGCGGACGCCGCTGTTCGTGGCGACATAAATCCGACCGTCGTGGATGGCTAGAGACCGAAAATCTGTGACGCTGCTCGGCAGGTCCTTGCCCGCCCCACGCTCGTAACTCCTTCGGAACGCCAACGAGCCGTCGGCATTGACCTTGACAATGCCCAGTTTGCCTGACCCGTCGTTGCTTGTCGTCACATACAAATTGCCCCACTCGTCCAACGCGACACCCCCGCCGCCGTCTACAGCTGCAGATGCCCCGAAACTGTAAGGAGTGATGCAGTCAATTGTCGTCACATGGTGACCGGTCAATGAGACCGTGCTGGCGAAGACGCCGATGTTGCTGCTGTCGTAAGCGACAAAAATGTGTCCTGGGTGAATCGGCGCGGCTGTAACGGGCACTGTAGCCCCCGCTGTCAACACCATCAACAGACCGACGCACCACAGCCACTGACTGCGCCGCATTCAACGCACCTCCCTTTCACAAATTTGCGCCGCGCTCAGTTGGCGCGCCCATCATATCTTACGCATCACACCCCCAAAGGCTTTCACTGTTTGCCTCGCCACTTCGTCCCAACTGCAATGAGTTTCAGCGAAACGGCGGGCGTTGTGTCCCATCTGCTGGCGCAGTGCGCTATCGCGCAGCAGGACCATCAACCCTGCGGCGAAGGCGTCCGGGTCATCCGGCGGGACGACGACTCCCCGCTCGCCCACCATTGGTTTTCCGCGCCCTGTGCCGCTCTCTCGCTGCGTCGCCGCTTCTCCGTTGTCGCCCATGCCCACCAACCACCGTGTCCCGATGCCTGCGACATCCGTCGTGACGACCGGAACGCCGCAGCCGAAATACTCGCGGATTTTCATGGACGAGCCACCGCTCTTTTCGTTGCGCCCGCCAGGGTAAGGGGCTGTTGCGATGTCCCACGCGTTGATGAACACGGGCACCAGTTCGTTGGCTACTTCGCCGGTGAAGCAAACTTGCCATGTCGCTGGGTCAGGCAGCGGCACGCTAGGCAAGTGTGACGACGCGTTGTTGAGGGGCTTCACCAGATGGACCTTCAAGCCCAGCGCTTGGGCGAGGTCGCTCAAATGTGTGCCCCATACGCCGTGCCCGACAATGATGAACCGCGCATGGGGCACTTCCGCCAACACCTGCTTGGCAGCGTGCAGCAGGGTTTCCACACCCGACCACGGGAAGAAGTAGCCGACCCAACCGATGTAGGTGTAACCTGTTTCAGGTAAACCCAACTTCCGTCGCGCCTCAAATTTGTCCATCGGTTTGAACCGTTCTAAGTTCACGCCGTTCTCAATGGGATGCAGCCGTTCCCAAGGGACTCCGTAGACTTCGTGGATGCGCTCGGCGATTTTGCGGGTGACGGTGACGATGGCGTCGGCGTTTCCAAAGTAAACCTTTTGACACCATCGGACCAACGCCATTCGCCACCGGGCGACGCGCAATTCATCGGGCGCAAACCCGTGCGCGATGATGGCGTAGGGGATTCCTGTCAGTTTGCTGACCAAGTAAGGCGTGATCGTGTAGGTCATTTCGCCCCAATACAAAATGTCGGGTCTTTTGCGGAGCGCCAAAATCGTGACCCAAATGATCAACGCCCAATAGAACCAGATTTTGCGAAGGAAGCGAATGTCCCAATTGGGAACATAGATGACCTCAAAGTCGTGATGCCCGTCACAAGATGAGCGATCTCTGGGGAACGATGGGACAATGACGGTAACTTCATGCCCTTGCTTGACGAGCGATTTCGCTAATTCAACGATGCACACTGTCGCGCCGTAAGCGACAGACAAATCGGCGTAGTTGATGTAGAAGAGCCTCACAGCCATTCACCCCTGAAAATAGTTGCCTCGGAGGGTGCGCCTATTCATTGAGTAACTATCGCCCATAAAACCTTCAATTCACTGAGAGCGTCGGGGCTTGTCTCCGACGATCGTTAAACTGCCGTCGCTTGCAAGGGACGACTTTGGAAGTTGCAATTTCCTTCGTCCCTCGGAGGGCGTGTCTCCTGCCACGCCCTTGTGGTTTTCTTGCCACTTTTCGGCGGCTCAAGAGAGCCGCCCTCCGAACAAACCCCATTGTTCAACACACAAGAAGATCTCAAACCCTTGTCACCACCATTTGCGTAGCGTCAGGGCTTGTCCCCGACGGTCCTTTGAACTGCCGTCGTCCACGAGGGACGACGCTACCTCAATTCATCGGTAGCGTCGGGGTTTATCCCCGACGGATGTAACTGCCGTCGTCAACAAGGGACGACGCTACTTTGTTTTGGATTTTCTAACAACCGTCGCTCGCAAGGGGCGACGCGACCGAGTTTCCCTGACCATCTAATTGTCTTGATTGGCGAGCGTCAGCCCCTTGTCTGCCTATCGCCCTGATGTGACAGGGGCTTGGCGGACGACCAAATTGGTCAGAGGCAAATGGGCAATTTCTAAGCGGCTTAGGTCTACCCGTTGGGTCGCATCTTCAATTTCCATGCCGACGATATTGCCGTTCTCGTCAACATCTAAGACAATGCCCGGTGCAATTTCTTCCGACTCAGTGCTGGGTTTGTCTTTGAACACGATGACCAACATGTCGGTCGTTGGGTCGTAGTGAAGGGTCACGCTGCATCACCTCTTCTATCGTTACGGCTTAAAACGCCGGTCAAAAAAGGCGTTGTGCACTGTCTCACCGTCAGGTTCTGTCACGACCCGCAAATATTTACCGACCTCGGGAATGAAGCCCCAAAAGCGAATGCGTCCGTTAGGCTGCACTTCCGTTCGGACAGGTGACTTTAAAACCCATTCAATCCAATCCCATCGCAAGTAAGGGCGTCGGACAAGCACACTCGTCCGAAAATAGTCAGTCACCTTTGCGTCCTTAGGTAATTGGCGCCTCATCCCCATTTGACTTGCCTAAATGTTAGTGGGCACCGGCAGTTGATTACCTTTGTTTTTTCCCTTTGCCCGTTTTATCCGTCAACTGTCAATAAAATTTTCACCGACCTGAACCTCAACAGTCATCCGCCATTTTGGCATCCAAGACACCTTCCATCAAGACTCGCCGTCGCCGTTATTTCGGTAGCGTCGGGGCTTGACCCCGACGATCGTTAAACTGCCGTCGCTTGCAAGGGACGACTTTGGAAGTTGCAATTTCCTTCGTCCCTCGGAGGGCGTGTCTCCTGCCACGCCCTTGTGGTTTTCTTGCCACTTTTCGGCGGCTCAAGAGAGCCGCCCTCCGAACAAACCCCATTGTTCAACACACAAGAAGATCTCAAACCCTTGTCACCACCATTTGCGTAGTGTCAGGGCTTGTCCCCGACGACTGTTAAACTGCCATCACCCGCAAGAGGCAACGCTACTGATTTGAGGTTTTTAACAGTCGTCGCCCGCAAGGGGCGACGCGACCGAGTTTGGTCTACTGCCGTCACCCACAAGGGGCGACGCGACCATTTGGGTTCTAACCTGTCGTCGTTATTTCGGTAGCGTCGGGGCTTGTCCCCGACGGTCCTTTGAACTGCCGTCGTCCACGAGGGACGACGCTACCTCAATTCATCGGTAGCGTCGGGGTTTATCCCCGACGGATGTAACTGCCGTCGTCAACAAGGGACGACGCTACTTTGTTTTGGATTTTCTAACAACCGTCGCTCGCAAGGGGTGACACGACTGACCAAGACACGGAAATTAACTGCTGCCTTTCAACGACATCGCCCACTCAAGAGTTTGTTCAATTCGTTGGGCGTTGTGGTCCCATGTGTAGCCGTTCAAGATAGCCTCACGCCCCCGTCGCCCCATTTCGTCACGCAACGCCGGTTCGGATAGCAAGGTTGCCAACGCCTTTGCCAGCGCCTCAGGGTCACCGGGCGGAACTAAAAGCCCTGCCTGATTGTTTCGCACCACATCGGCGTCCACAAACTCACCCAAGTCGGACAAAACGACAGGACGACCGCAAGACAGATAAGCATACAGTTTCAATGGTGAACCGCCACCGTGTTCACAATAACTCGCCACATAAGGCGCAACGCACACATCCGCCGCAGCGATGTAAAGGGCGCTGTGTTCGTAGGGCACGAACGGGACAAAAGTGGTGTGGCTCAGAATACCTAAGGCATGGGCAAGTTGACGGTAGACATCTTTGTTAGGTTCATCCTGACCGCCGACGATGAGCAATCGGCAGTGGGGATATCGGGTGACCAAGCGGGTGAAGGCGTGCAACAACACATCCACGCCTTGCCAGTGATGCAAACTGCCCGTGTAAGCGACATAAAGCCCATCCGTCGGCAAGCCCAACTGCCGACGAGCATCTTCTTGTGGAATGGGGCGGAAAATCTCGGGGTCAATGCCATTGGGGATGACGAAGACGGGAAGGGCATGATTCGGCACGCGTAAAGTCCCATGCGGCGCAAGCGCAGTGAGGTTGTAAATTTCAGCGCGGTCGCCAGCAAGTTGGGCGATGCGACGGGCTAACGACATTGAGGGAACGACCACTGCAGTGGACCACTGGACACACCAACGCTCCAGTCGCCGAATAAGATAGCCTTTTAATGAGCGGGGATAACGAGCGAGGACACCTCGGTGGCGCAGACCGTTGAACTCAGCGATGTAGGGGACGCCGTGCCGCTGGGCGACCGACGGCGGGAGCAACCCCTGCCAATGCTGGCGGGCGTAAACGATAGGCGGGTGCCACCGGGCAATGAGTTGTGCCATCTCTCGCTGCTCGTGCCAGATACTGCGCCAATTGCGGCTTCCGTCACCGACATGCCATTGCTGCACCCCTTGCGGAATAGCGTTCCAAACCGCCCCCTGCGAGTGAGCGAGGACAACCTTCCACCCCCGCCGCGCCAACGCCTTTGCGGTCATCGCAGCATGCTCACTGACGATATTGCGGTCAAAGGATAAATAGAGAACGAAACGGTTCGTGACATCCACTGGCTTGCCGGGGTTGACAGGCGCTGTGATAGAGGGCATCGGCGATGTCCTATTCAGAACTTGGAATGCGTCCTCCATTTTGCTCGGCGGCTCTGGACGAACGAAGTGTTTAACACAACCCACTGTGACCAACGGAGTCCACCCCAATAAGTTGGCGACTGCCTCGGACATAGCGCCGCCGAGGAACCAACGGGTCGGTTGTGCAATCAGTGCCCTGAGCCGTTCCAGATCTCCCGTAAGGGCAGCCTCAAAGGCGTCCACAAGCCAGCGCTCCAGCGACGGGACGGGAAAGCCGCGGCTCCGCCAGTCACGCCAATACCGATGCAGCATACGGGCATTGTAAAAAAGACGATGGCGAAAAAGGCAGTTGAACTGTTGCACCCGCGAGGGGTCTTGGCGCCAAGCCATCCACGCTTTCAACACCGTCGGAAACCGGCGCGTCGCCTCTGTGAAAGTCACCGCCACGACGCCAGGGGTCTCCGTCACCGCTCGCAGCACCATCGCCAACCGTTCCCAGTGGACGCGCCGGCGCAACTCCCACGAATGGAAGTAGATGACCAACGGAACGGGGTGATCTGACGACGCCTCAGCGAGGCGGCGCACAAGCCCGATCAGCGGGGCAAACATGAACCGCGTCACTGCGTCTACGACCACTGGGGAATGGTCGTCGCCACCGGTTGGGACAGGCACGAAGGGCACACCCGCCGAAAGGACTTGCACACCGTTGTCCGCAAGGCACCTCAAAAGGTCGGGCTTCCATGCGTTGCCTGGTGGGATGAAGGTCGTTGCGGGCTCCCCGAACCAACTCCGCAACAGCCGTTGCCCTTCATCCAAGCGACGGCGTAATTCATCTATTGGCAGCCGTTCAAATTCATGGTGGTCATGCTCCAAGCCGTGCAATGCTAATTCATGCCCGTCGGCTTGAGCGCGTTCCAACAACCGCAAGACAGCGCGGTTCTCATCCAAGCGCCAACCCCGCACCCTTGGGACAACCCCTAAGGTCACCGGCACACCGTGTTCGTTGAACAACTGGAGCAGTCGGTCCTCATGCGTGGGGTCACTCCACGCACATAAATCGTCGTCTCGGAAGATGACAAGGACTTTGGGCATCTCGTTTTTTCACCACGGCGCTGCAGAGGACACTGAGTTCTTGAATTTTCCCTGCGTTCTCAGCGCCTCTGCGGTGCAGTGTATTTGGGCAGCCAACCTAACTTCATCCAGACCCAGCGCAGCATCCTCGTCACAGCGATGCGTCCCCAGCGTTTGATGCGCCCCTTTAATGGGATGGGTTTGGAGCAAGTGGCATCAACGCTGGCAGTATGCTGAGGCACGAAGTCAGGACAGCCACAGCGAATGATTTCGTAGGTGATTTGTCCTTCCCATTCGTAACGGACTTCAAAGACCTCACGATGATGACTATAAAGCCGCCAGAAAAGTTGTTTTGCACGGTCGCGGAATTCAGCAGTGTGCATATCAAACAGCCGGCATTTACGCCGAAAGACCATTCGCCCATTTCGTTCGCTGATGAGCCAAAGATGGTAGTCCTTGTTCCAGAGTCCTTCAAAAGTCCAGTGTGGTACGATGATGCAGCCCTTCTTCGCAACGCGAGATAACTCCTTTAATGCAGCCTCAATATCATCCACATGCACCTTCAGCAATGCCTCGGAGGGCGCGTCTTTTGACGCGCCGCTTGCTTTTCGGCGGCTCAAGAGAGCCGCCCTCCGAGGTTCGGAGGGCGCATCTCCGATGCGCCGATGTGTCTTTGACGGCGGCTCAAGAGAGCCACCCTCCGAGGTTCGGAGGGCGCATCTCCGATGCGCCGATGTGTCTTTGACGGCGGCTCAAGAGAGCCACCCTCCGAGGTTCGGAGGGCGCATCTCCGATGCGCCGATGTGTCTTTGACGGCGGCTCAAGAGAGCCACCCTCCGAGGTTCGGAGGGCGCATCTCCGATGCGCCGATGTGTCTTTGACGGCGGCTCAGGAGAGCCGCCCTCCGAGGTTCGGAGGGCGCATCTCCGATGCGCCGATGTGTCTTTGACGGCGGCTCAGGAGAGCCGCCCTCCGAACTTCCAACCGCTCTTCCGTTCGCTGCCGGGCTTCGGCTAAGGCACGGATTTGTTCCGCCTGCTGGTGCTGGGTGTCCGCCAGTTCCCGAACCGCATCAACCAGTCGGTCAACCTTGCTCGGCAGCGCCAGCACATCTTCAGTCAAAATGAGCCTCCGCACCTCGTCGCGAAATTGGATGAACCACCGTAAGGAAGTGTAGCATCGGTCGGAACAGTAATTGGTAGCGTCGGGGCTCGTCCCCGACGGA
>BEHT01000015.1 GCA_002898575.1 bacterium HR17 | reverse complement strand
TGTAACGGTGATGGCTATGAAGTGGCAAAAAGAACCTAAACCCTTATGGCTTCGCACGGGTATCGGACCGGGCACGATAGTGATGCTGGTTTTGCTCGCTTTCGTGCTTTGGCAGCGGTGGCATCAAACGCGCCCCGTTGCCCCTTTGCCTTCTTCAACACAAAAAGCACACAGCCTTGCACCTTTGCCGAGGGAACCCAAGTGGCTTTTGGAGCGTGCCGACGAGTTAGGGTTGACTGACGAACAATGGGAAAAACTGAGGGCATTGCAGCGGAGTTACGAACAGCGGACAGCCGCTTTGCACCAAAGACTGGACAAGGTTAGCAAAGACTTCCAACGCTTCATGGACGAAGCGCAGCGAAAAAGAAGAGCGATGACGGTGCAAGAGATCCAACAGCGAGCAGCGGATTTGTCAAGTTTGTCCCGCTTGATGGCTCAAGAGCGAAAAGCCGTCTGGGAACAAGCGTTGATGGTTCTGACCGAAAAGCAAAGAAAACGGATTGACGAAAGTTCAACGCCGTTGGAGTAAAGACGCCCACCTCTGCTACCAAAAACAGGCTTTTAGACAAGCCAGGATGAGCCTTTTTCGTTTCGTCAGGTGTTGAACTTCTTAGCGGAGAAGGCAATTGATAGAAAAAGCAACGGCAGAAAGGAGAGAGGAAAGATGCGATGGGTGACCTTTACAGTTCTGTTCGCCTTGCCATCACTATTGTTGGCTCAAACTCAACCTTCTGAACTTTTGTCAACCAGACCGAAGATTGAAGGCAAGTTGAGTTTGCGACAAGCCGTTGAAATCGCTTTGCGGGAAAGTCCCGTTCTGCGGGGCGCTGTCGCTGAGTTGAAAGCCGCCGAAGCGAAACTGCAAATGATGCGCTCCGAAAAACGGCTGCAACTTTCTGTCAATACCTTCGCCAGCATGGGCACTGAAGGTGGCATTCTGACATCTCCATCAACCGTTATGCCGTCTGCCACGATGCTGCTGCCCCGTCGTTCCTTCGTTGATGCCAACGCCATGCTCATGTTCCCTCTGTTCACTGGTGGTCGGTTGGAGGCGCTTATCCGTCAAGCCGAAGCGTTGCGCCACGCCACTCAAGCGCGACTTGAAGCGATGCGCCTTGATGTAGCGCTGGAAACGAAAATCGCCTACCGACAAGCGTTGCTGATGCGACAAATGGTTCGCGTCGCCGAAGCATATGTGCGAGCGATGGAGGAGAGAGTGAGGATTGACAAAGTTGCAGCGGATGTTGGACGAATCCCAGAGTTCTGGGTCTTGCGCTCTGAAGCGGAATTGGCGAACGCAAGACAAATGCTCGTCAATGCCCAGCGAGATTACGAAATTGCCATCCTGACCTTGAAAACGGTCATGGGCATCCATCCTGATTCTCAGGTGGAGTTGACCGATGAATTTAGCGCCGATGAAACGCTACCGATTCCGTTAGAGCGGGAGAAGTTGCTTGCCACCGCTTTTGAAAACCGTCCAGAAATTCGTCGCACAACTCAACAAGTGAACGCACAAAATTTTGCGCTGCAAGCAGCCAAAGCCCTGTATGCACCTCAGGTCGGTTTGATGGCAATGGCGGATTACATGAGAGGAACGGGAGGCATGGGGCAAGGGACGGGAGGCTACCTCGTCGGCATAGTTTTGGGCTTGCCAATTCTTGACGGCGGACGGAGGAAAGCAACTGTCAACGAAGCGGAAGCGATGAGGGAAAAAGCGTTGGCTGACTTGGAGCAAGTCAAATTGCAAATTGTCCGTGAAGTGGATACAGCGCTTAGAGAACTTCTCGCTGCCCGGCAAAATGTCCAGACAGCACGAGCAGCGCTGCACGCCGCTGAAGAAGACGCTCGTGTCGCAAAGGTCCGTTACGAAGCGGGGCGAAGCGTTTTGGTTGAGTATTTGGATGCTGTGGCGGCGTTGGTCCGAGCGCAACTCAATCACGCCCAAGCAGTTTACGACCTTGCTGTTGCCCGCGATCGGCTGATACGAGCGGTCGGTGAGACGGATTAAGGCGTTCAGCGGCTGCCCAAAGTGACGGTGAAGGCTTGTCGGCGCCCGTTGCGCAGCACTTCCACCTTGACGATGGCGCCGCCGGGTTGTTGCAGCACGAGCCGGCGCAAATGGGCGGCGTCCCGCACGAGGATCCCGTTGAACCGCACGACGATATCGCCGGGGCGTAGCCCTGCGCGGTAAGCGGGTGAGTTAACGGGCATCTCCACGATCACCGCGCCCTCGGAGGCTTTTATACCCCACCGGGCGGCTTCAGGCGAATTGGCATCCATCAAACTGACCCCCAAAAAACCCCGCGTGACGCGTCCGCCTTGCAGCAAGCGGTCCAAAATCCGCTTGACTTCGTTGATGGGAATGGCGAAGCCGATACCGATGTTCCCGCCTTGCCCCAAGATGAAGGTGTTGATGCCGATGACCTCGCCCTGTAGGTTCAACAGCGGACCGCCGCTGTTTCCAGGGTTGATGGCAGCGTCTGTTTGAATGAACGACGACACAGCGGGGCGTCCATCCAACTCTTCAAACTCCCGCCCTTTAGCGCTGACGACACCGACCGTCACGGTCTTGTCCAGACCAAAGGGGTTGCCGACCGCCATGACCCATTCGCCTTTCTCTATTCGGTCAGAATCACCCAGCGGCAACGCTGTAAAGCGCCGATGGGGCGCCTCTACCTTGACGACAGCGACATCCAGCAAGGGATCAAACCCCACAAGGCGCGCGGGGAACTCTGACCGTTCGTCCGCGCCGATGCGGATCGTATCAGCGTTGGCGACGACATGGAAGTTCGTCAGGACATAACCGTCGCTGCGGAAAAAGAACCCCGATCCGTAGTTGGCGGGGACGCGTTCGGGCACTTTTTCGCCAAAGAAGAACTCGCGAAAGAGGCGATACTCTTCCGGCACGGGCGCCGTCGTCGCGATGTGGACGACGGACGCTTCTGCCCGTTTAGCGACCTGGACGAACAGGGTGTTGAGGGCGACCGTCGTCTTACTCGGCGCCGCTGTGACGGGCGCGGTCAACTCCGTTGCTTGTGGCGGGCGCAACCATTGGGCAATTTGGTAGCCGATGACCGCTCCCAATACAGTCCCGACGACGAGAACGAACCATGCCCACCGCATGACAGCGTTTCCTCCCCCTCGTTCGGTATGGCGGTATGCCTCAGGCTTTGGCAGCGGCTGCCGCTTTGACGATGGCGGCGAAACTGTCAGGTTTGAGGGAAGCACCACCGACCAAACCGCCGTCAATATGCTCTTGAACGGCTAACTCGGCGATGTTGTCGGGCGTGATGCTGCCACCATACAGGATGCGCACTTGCTGAGCGGCATCGCCGAACTGTTCGCCGATGAGGTGGCGGATGAGCCCACAGACGCGGTTGGCTTCAGAGGCGTCGCACACCTTGCCCGTGCCGATCGCCCAGACGGGTTCGTAAGCGATGACGACGCGGGTAATTTGCGCCGCGTTCAGGCTTGCCAAAGCGCCACGCAGTTGCGCGGCGATGACCGAGTCTGTCTGTCCTGCGGTGCGTTCTACCAAAGTTTCGCCGACACAGACGACAGGCGTCAGGTCGTGGGCTAAAGCGGCATGGACTTTGCGGTTGACAGATGTATCGGTTTCACCGAACACGCTGCGGAGCTGAGGGTCTTCCAATTCGGGTTCTGGTTTCCCGAACCGCCCTCGGCGCTCGCTATGTCCGACGATGACGAAAGTGCAACCGACATCGCGCAGCATGAGGGGCGAGATTTCGCCAGTAAAGGCGCCTTGCTCCCGCCAAAAGAGGTTTTGCGCGCCCAGTGCGACGGAAGTGCCCCGCAGTTTTTGACTGACCGCGTGCAGCGCTGTGAAAGGCGGACACAACACGACGGTGCAGTCTGTCACGTCCCGCACTAACGGCAAAAAAGTGTCCACGAAGGCACAGGCTTCGCTGACGGTTTTGTGCATTTTCCAGTTCGCAGCAACTACCGGTATGCGCATGCACATCAACCCTCCGACTAAATTGTGGCGCACCATTGCGTCTACCCTTATGCATTAGGGCTTTTAGCCGACTTGACGCAGCGGGGCGGCGTTTTTAAACTTTTGGTGATGCCTGCGACGGCTTCAGTCAACAAAACGGGGCGGTAGCTCAGTTTGGCAGAGCGCGGGACTCCAAATCCCGTGGTCGGGGGTTCAAATCCTCCCCGCCCCGCTGGCAATGTCTCCACCATCGCCACCTACATATTTTTCGCCAACCACTGTGTAGCAAGGAGGGGTGCGACTGTGACGGAGCCGCTGCTGACAGCGTGGGTGCGTCCGGCGACGGAGCAGGGAAAACGGCGGGCGCGCCGTTTGCGACGGCAAGGGTTCGTCCCAGCGGTTCTCTACGGGGCAACGGTGCCCAACGGTAGCATCCCCATCAAAATCACCCTGCGGGATTTGCAAAAACTGGAACAACAGGGGTATTTTGCGCTTGGCGCCCCTGTGCGGTTGCAACTGCACGCGGAGTCCGGCGAGGTCACCGAATACACCGCGGTCATCCGAGAAGTGCAGCGCCACCCGCTGCAGTTGACCTTGCTGCATGTGGACTTTTTTGTCCCTGCACCGGTAGCGGCACCCGTCGCTGAACCTGCCGGCGTCACCGCTGCAAACTAATGGCGAACAACGGACAGGCGACAATCTTTTGGCACCGCTGTGCCGGTGCCCGCCGCGGGGTGATTTTTGTCGTTGTTGTGGAACCGCTGTGACGAATGGGTAGAACGCTTGGTCGTCGGCATTGGTAACCCGGGTCCAGAATACGCCGACACGCGACACAACGTTGGGTTCAGTGTCGTGGACGAGTTGGCGCGCCGATGGGGTGTAACCCGCTGGGGCGCTCGCTTCCACGGACTGTGGGCTATCGCCGTTGTCAACGGGCGACGGGTCGGGTTGCTGAAGCCGCTCACTTTCGTCAACCTGAGCGGGCGCTCCGTGCAAGCGGCGGTGCACCGGTTAGCGCTCCCGTTGGACCAACTGCTCGTCATCTTGGACGACGCAGCGTTGCCGTTGGGCAAACTGCGGTTGCGCCCAAAAGGCAGTGACGGGGGGCATAAGGGGCTGCGGTCCGTCTTGCAAGCGTTGGGCACCGACGCCGTTCCACGCCTGCGGGTCGGTATCGGGGCGCCTCCGCCTGGCGTGGACTTGGTGGAGTTTGTCCTTTCGCCTTTCGCGCCTGAGGAACGACCCGTCATCGCCGACGCCGTCGTTCGGGCGGCGGATGCCGTTGAAGTGTGGCTGACCGAAGGCATAGAAGCGGCGATGCAACGGTTCAATCGTTAGCGGATCGCGGAAGCAACTGTAGGGCTAAATCGTAATCGGCGGGTTTGTCCACATCAAAGGCTAACTCAGGTAGCGGCGCGATGATGGCTTTGCAACGGCACCCCAACAACTCTTCCGCTCGCCTTTCCAAATCACACACCGAGAGACATCCGATCAGGAAACGCCATATCGTGCGCCATCCAGCCAGTTGTCCCAACCGCCAAGGCTGCTTGCGCAACTGCACGGCACGGCGGGCTAAGCCGTCTATTTGGGGAACGATTTGCGCCCGCACCAGCAAGACATTGCCCCCAGTAAATTCGCCGTCTTTCAGGCGCACCGTGGTGCGATGCATGTCGCGGTTCCCGCAAAATTGACGGACCGCGTCGGCAGGCACTGCCAAATACACCAAATCCGCACCACTTTCCTCCGCCATTTCCAAAAACTGCTGCAGTGCCGTCGCGGTCACAAACGGGATGTCAGCGGCGCAAAGAAAAACAAAGTCTTCAGGTGAAGGATGAATAGCCGTCAAGCCCGCCAACACATTCGTCCACAAATCACCGTGCGCTTGCACAACGCGTAATGAAGGCGGCAGCAGGGGCGCGCACTCAGCCGGGGCGACTACAGTGACCGTTGCGACTTGGGGCACTTGCGTCAAAGCCTCTACGGTGCGTGTCAGCAACGGTCGGTCGTTGATGGGCAACAGCGCTTTGGGTGTATTGCGCCACGGAGCGTGACCGCCGGCAAGGACGAGGGCGTGAATCACAGAATGCGCCACCGCCATCCCCGCTCCTCTATTGTTTCGTCGTCGGTTTTCTCTTCCCGCAACTGTGCCGCTCGCTGCGCCCATGCGGAATAACGGGTGCGGGAGCGTTGGCGAAAATCAAAAGCCGCCCATTGACGCCAAAGGGCGTAGCACAACATGACTAAAAAACCTGCTTCTGCGATACGCTCCCAGATGGGAAGCCACGGGATACTGCCTAACTGGTCGCCCAACCGCACTAACTCTTTGAGCACCAACAGCAGCGTTCCCAGCACCACGAACCGCCACGCGTAGCCGACCTCGCCTGTGCGCAACAAGGCGTGAAGCCGCACCCCGAACCACAAAGCGACAAGCGTCAATACGAGCAGCAAACCATCAACGATCAGAGACAATAAGGTCATGGTCGCTCACCGCCGCTTCCCATGTGTCAGGTGGGGTTTGCCAGATCCATAAGCCGTAGCGTGTCCCTACCGTGTTCAGCGGTTCAGGCAACTC
Source organism: bacterium HR17 (assembly GCA_002898575.1). Classification (NCBI taxonomy): domain Bacteria; phylum Candidatus Fervidibacterota; class Fervidibacteria; order Fervidibacterales; family Fervidibacteraceae; genus Fervidibacter; species Candidatus Fervidibacter japonicus. The sequence continues at coordinate 66,220 of BEHT01000015.1, read as the reverse complement.
CTGCCGCAGCCCTTCCAACCAGTGCGTGACGAAGGACGCGCCCAGCAAGTAACTGAGCGTAGCCAGCAGCGTCCCGAACAGCAAGCGGCACAGCCGCACCAAATCGCTCAATGTTTGCCACCACGGGCGCGACGAAGTCAACCGCAACCCTTGAAACTGCAAAGGCACATCCCGTAATGCAAACCAATGGCTCAGCTGCCGCGTGAGGGTGTGGCAGAATCCTCGCCCGAACAACCGTTCCGCGTCCCAAAGCAAGCGGGTCAAGAAAACGGTCGTCGCCTGCCAGACTGTCGCTTCCTCTCCGCTAACGAGCGCTTCAATTGGTAACGGTTGGGTCCAACTCGCTAGTGTTGAAGGGCTGTGAACGCCGAACAATTGCGGGAAGCGGCTCAGAAACGCCCGCACCAATTCTGCGCTCAGGTACTGCCCCGCCATCGCCTCCAACCGCGCGCAAGCGTGGGCTGGGCTAAGCGCTGACCGATAACGCCGTGGGGTCAAGAAGGCACTGACCAATTCGCTTAAGGCGACAATTTGTCCCTCAACGGGGATGGCGTCGCCCCTTTTGGCGAAGGGGTAGCCGCGCCCGTCAACGCGCTCGTGGTGGTGCCAAATCGCCGTGACTGTCGTTTCGGGTAAACGCAAAGCCCGCGCTATGCGGGCACTCTGGGTTGGATGTCGGCGGATAACAGCCAATTCCTCTGGAGTCAAAGGACCAGGCTTTTGAAGAAATTCGGCTGGCACCGCTAACTTGCCGACATCGTGCAAAAGCCCGGCAACGCTGAGGTGGTGAATATCGTGGTCACGCAGGGTCAGCGCGCGGGCTGCCAACGCAGCGCATTTGCCCGCCAAGAGACCGTGTTCCAGCGCCCACGGCTCGCGTTCGGCGACCTTGACGAGCAGCTGCAAATGTTTTGCATCGGGCGGCTCAGTAAAATCCCATTGCAACAAAGCGCGCATCAAGGTTCCCCCCGTCGGACGACAATCCCCCGTTTTACGGTGCGGGCGACTACACTCCACGATGCGCAAAGTTTGACCCTTTCCCACGCACGCCGAGCGCTGTGGGCATCGGTAAACACCCCAACGACCGTCGTGCCGCTACCCGACATTACCGCGATCTTCGCACCCGCGTCAAGGAGGCGCTGCTTCAAGTTTGTCACCTGCGGGATACGAGCGGCAAGTAACCGTTCAAAAGCGTTCTGCGCATGCTGTTGCGCTGTCACCCAATCGCCGTTTACGAGCGCCGTCACCAACGCGTAGGGATTGACATTTACGGTTATCGGCTCATCGTCCCATAAGTTAAAGGCATCTTTTGTCGGCATGGATTCTGCCGGTTTCGCCAACACCGTCCAAAGGCGGGGCAAATGTATCGGTTCTACCTGATCGCCGATGCCTTTTACGATGGCGCATCCTGTTGGCACCAAGAAAAACGGGACATCGGCGCCGATGCGAGCGGCTAAGGGCAACAACCGTCGCCAACTCCACCGCACGCCCCACAGCGCGCGCAACGCGAGCAGAACGCCTGCAGCATCGCTGCTCCCCCCACCCAATCCCGCCTCAGTGGGGATGCGTTTGTGCAACCGCACCCTCACCTGCAGCGGTTTGCACCACACGGTTGCTAAGAGACGCGCCGCTCGCCAAACGGTGTTGTCGTCACCTAAAGCCCGTCCCCGTTCGTCCTCCACGACGAATTGCGGCACCGGTGTGATTTCAAGGTGATCCCAAACGCTCACCGCTGTCACCAACGATTCTAAATCGTGATAACCGTCGTCGCGCCGACGCACAATGTTCAGGCACAAATTTACCTTCGCCGCGCACCGAACAAGCATAGACACCGCTGTCGCACCTCTCGTCGCATTGACAGTTGCGGCGTGAACTTACAGGCTCTTGACACCCATCTTGTAGCGGCTAAAATTATGTGTGCGGTTAGCACTCTCGGTGCAACAGTGCTAAAAACCATCTCGGTGTGAGGAGGTGACGCGTATGACCGTGCGTCCGTTGGGCAGTCGGGTATTGGTGAAACCGCGAGAGGAAGAGGAGCGAACGCCTGGAGGCATCATCCTTCCTGACACCGCAAAGGAAAAGCCGCAAGAAGGTGTCGTCGTCGCCGTTGGTCCCGGCAAATTGCTGGAAAGCGGAGAACGCCGCCCCGTTGCCGTGAAAGAGGGCGATGTCGTGATTTTCAGCAAGTATGCAGGCACGGAAATCAAAATCGGCGGTGAAGATTACCTCATCGTGGACGAGGACAGCATCCTCGCCGTCAAGGTGGAAGAGAAGGAACCAGCCGCCGCCAAAGCCTAAAAAACTACTGAGACGGAGGTGACGGGTGATGCCGAAGGAACTGCTCTACAGCGAGGAAGCACGCCGGGCGTTGGAGCGCGGCGTTAACGCAGTCGCCAATGCAGTGAAGGTGACGCTGGGTCCGAAAGGGCGCAATGTCGTGCTGGACAAAAAGTTCGGAGCACCCACCATTACCAAAGACGGTGTGACGGTCGCCAAGGAGATTGAGCTCGTTGAGCACTTTGAGAATTTGGGTGCCCAACTGGTGCGTGAGGTCGCCAGCAAGACCAACGATGTCGCGGGCGACGGGACGACGACTGCAACCGTTTTGGCGCAAGCGATGGTGCGTGAGGGCTTGAAGATGGTTGCCGCCGGCTCCAACCCGATGGCGCTGCGACGCGGCATTGAGAAAGCCGTCCAACGCGCCGTGGAGAGACTTAAGGAATTTGCCATTGAAGTCAAGACCCGCGAGGACATTGAGCATGTCGCGTCCATCGCCGGCAACGATCCCGAAATCGGCAAGGTCATCGCCGAAGCGATGGACAAGGTCGGCAAGGACGGTGTCATCACGATTGAGGAGAGCAAGGGCACGGAGACGACCGTGGAGTTCGTGGAAGGCTTGCAATTTGATCGCGGCTACCTCAGCCCCTACTTCGTGACCGATCCCGAACGGATGGAGTGCGTGTTGGAGGAGCCGTTCATCCTCATCCACGAAAAGAAAATCAGCAGCGCGATGGACTTGGTGCCGTTGCTGGAGCGAGTCGTGCGAGCAGGGCGCCCGTTGCTGGTCATCGCAGAAGATGTAGAGGGCGAGGCGCTGGCGACGCTGGTCATTAACAAACTGCGGGGCGTGCTCCAGTGCTGCGCCGTGAAGGCGCCCGGCTTCGGTGAGCGACGCAAGGCGATGCTGGAAGACATTGCCATCCTGACGGGCGGCACCTTCCTGTCTGAAGAGTTGGGCGTCAAGTTGGAGAATGTGACACTGGACATGCTGGGGCGCGCCCGTAAAGTCGTCGTGACAAAAGACGACACGACCATCGTGGAAGGCGCCGGCAGCAAGGAAGCCATCCAAGGGCGTATCGCCCAAATCAAACGCCAGATTGAAGAGACCGAGAGCGACTACGACCGCGAGAAGTTGCAAGAGCGGTTGGCGAAACTGTCTGGCGGCGTCGCCGTCATCAAGGTCGGGGCGCCGACGGAGACTGAGATGAAGGAAAAGAAGCACCGCTTTGAGGACGCCCTCAACGCCACGCGCGCCGCTGTGGAGGAGGGCATCGTCGCAGGCGGTGGCGTCACCTACATCCATCTCACCCCCGCGCTGGACGAACTGGAGAAGGAACTGACCGACCCCGATGAAAAGATTGGCGTGCGCATCGTCAAGCGAGCGCTGGAGGAGCCGCTGCGCCAAATCGCGGAAAACGCCGGCTGGGAAGGTTCGGTCGTCGTAGAAAAAGTGCGCCAGTTTGAGCCGAAGCAGGTCAACGGCGACTACCACTTCACAGGCTTTGACGCCTTGAAAGAGGAGTTCGTGGACATGGTGGATCGGGGCATCGTTGACCCCGTGAAAGTCGTGCGGTCGGCGCTGGAAAACGCCGCGTCCATCGCTGCCATGCTCCTGACGACAGAAGCCGTCGTCGCTGAAAAACCCGAAGAGGAAAAGGAAAAGGCGAAAGCCGGGCATCGGCACGAATTCTGACGGCGCAATAGCGCTTGAGACGAACAGCAAACGGGGCGAGGCACTGCCTCGCCCCGCATTTTGTTTTTTGCGAGACGCAGGCAAAGCCCTCATAAAATCTGCGGGCACCATACGCCCCTAATTTTTTGTGGCAAACTGAGGGTGAGCACAGCGGCGATGGCAACAAGTCAGTGGCGGAAGGCAAAAGAAGCGCTCAAGGTCGCCGAGCAGACCGCTATCAAATTGCGCAGCCTTTGGAGATGTGTGATATCTGCCGTGCACAAGGGCACCGACAAACATCCCGAGGCTGCGCGTAGGTCTCAGCGTGACCTCTTGTGCGCGCCGATTTTTGAGCCACCGGTTGACTGAATTGCCCTGATTGGGGAGATGCGGAAGCCGCAAGACGAATCGGTTGAAACCACGGCAACGAAAGGAGGGCATAAGTGTGGCGACAACAGTTGAGTTGCCTATTTTGCCTGTCACCAGTGTCGGAAGTTTCCCGAAGCCGGCTTATTTGCAGCAAGCCCGCATCCAATTTCGGCGGGGCGAAATCAGCTACGCCCAATTGCACGAGTTGGAACTGAAAGCGACCCGCGAGGTCATTGCGCTGCAAGAAGAGGTGGGCGCCGACTTGCTCGTGCACGGCGAGATGGAGCGGGGCGACATGGTGGAATTTTTCGCCGACTTGCTGGACGGGTTTGGACGCAAAGGTTTGGTGCGCAGTTATGGCAACCGCTATTACTTCAAACCCGTCATCACAGGCGACATCAAACGCACCCGACCGATGACCGTTGAGATGTGGCAGTTTGCTCAATCGTTGACGAAAAAACCCGTCAAGGGGATGCTGACAGGCGCCTACACGATTTACGACTGGAGTTTTGACGAACACTATGACCCCTACGACAAAGACCGCAAAGGACGGCGTGAAGCGGTTTTGGCGCTGGCGCACGCCATCAACGAGGAAGCCCACGACCTGCGCAAAGCGGGTGCGTTGTTCATCCAAATTGATGAGCCCGCCGTCCCGACGCACCCTGAGGACATTGAAATTGCCCACGAGGCAATGGTGGTCATGACGAAAGGGTTAGAAGCGTTCATCGTTAGCCACATGTGCTACGGCGACTTGCGCCCGATTTATCCCCGGCTTATTCAATTTCCCGTGCACCAGTTTGACTGGGAGTTCACGAACAATGCCGACAAACTTTACCCGCTCATTGAGCGGTTCGGCTACCCTGCCGATAAGTTCATCGGGTTGGGCGTCGTGGATGTGCATAGCCGGCACATTGAGAGTGTGGACGAAGTAGAGCAGCGCATCCGTCAAGCCCTGAAGTATCTACGCCCCGAACAAATCTTTCCCGACCCTGACTGCGGCTTGAAGACCCGCACTTGGGACGAGGCGAAAGCCAAGATGGCGGTCATCGTGGAAGCGGCAAAACGCATCCGCAACGAACTGGTGGCGCAAGGCGGTCCGACCAAATTGCGGTTTTCGTTTGACGGCGGGGTGCGCGTGGAAGCCCTGCGCTGACACCTCAATTCAAGCGCCGGCGTGTTTCTTGAACTCACCCAACTTCTGGACATTCGCCATGACGATTAAAACTATGCCCGCTGTCAGCGTCAAATCGGGCAGTAAATGCCGCAGCATTAACTTTGACCGCTGTCCTTGATCGCCGCCGGCTGAGTAAGGCGGTGAAGAGCGGCAAGGTATTGGGTCAACTCGTTCAATTGGCGCGTTAAGGTTTCGGCTGTCCCTTCGTCTATCGCACTAAATGCCTTGAGCCGTTGCGGGTCACACTCTTCCAATGTCGTCGCAAGGTGCAGCAAGGTCACGGAAAGCGACCAAGGCAAGGAGACGGTTTCCGTCGGCAGCGAAAAAGTGTCGCGCATAATGCGCAGCCGCTCTTTGACGGCTGCTATCAGCCCCTTCAACCGTGCCCGCTGTTCGGACGGAAAAGGGTTGGGCACTCGGCGAAAAATCGTGACAGTTTCGTCCGCTTGCAGCCACCGCTCAAACTGCAGCAAGTGCTCTTCCAGTTCCATCAACGCCGCCGCCAAAAATCGCTTTTGGTCAGTGTTCAACGGCATCCTCGCTCACCGTTCCTTGCTGCTCCGATGCGGCGCAAAGCCTCAGATGCTTTTACCCTGACAGCAAGCCACAGCGATTGAGACAAATGCATCAGAGCATCCTCAGCATCGGGCGAACAGAAATTCCCCAATGCTTCGGCAATTGCTTCCAGCAATGCCATGTCTTTGCTCGTTTTTGCTTTGGCACAAAGGACAGGCAACGCTCGTTCGTCTCCGATTTTGCCCAACAGCAGCGCTGCCAATGCCCTCGTGTTCGGCTCAGGATGGTCAAGGGCGTGAATGAGTCGCTCAACATAATCGCTGCCGATAGGTTCATCCAAATCCGCACCGCATCGCTCACAGTGTGTTGCCATCTCGGCGTTCATTGCAAAACAGCGAGGGCAAAACTTTGTCAGCATGTTACTTCACCACCAAAACGCTGCACGGGGCAAGGCGTGTCAGCGATTGGGATGTGCTGCCCCAAACCCGCTCAAAAATTCGGCTATGCCCCATGAACCCAATGACCAGTAAGTCAAAATCGCCTTCTTGACAGAAGCGGACAATGGTCTCCACCTCGTGTCCCGCTTTCACATGGGTGTGCAATCTCACACCATGTATCCACGCCATCGCTTTCGCTTCAGAGGTCAATTGTTCAAAGTAAGCGTCACGCTGACGCTTGACTTCTTCAAATTCGCCGACCGTCGCCACATACTTGGGCAAGTCTTCTTCAACGGAAATGCTGTGCAATTCCGCGCCTGTCACCGCTGCCAACTGAATGGCGGTTTCTAAAGCCTTGCGGGCGTGTTCTGAGCCGTCGTAGGCGACCAAAATTTTTCGGAAGGGTTGGCTCATGACCTTTTGCCTCCTTTGCTCTCGCCGAACGCAAGGGCTTCGTCTTCCGCTTGCACGCTACTCAATGCAGTGACTTTTGGTCGGAAGAAACTTTGAGCAATCAAGGTTGGGATAACGGCGCTGCCAATAACGACTGTTACTAACGCCGAGTATTGCGCTTGCGTGATGTAGCCTCGTGTCAAGCCAAACAGCGCAGAAATCGTTCCAAAGGTGAGCCCTGTGGACATGAGCAGCGTCGTGTAAATTGCAGTTCGGTTGTCCATGCGGAAAAGTTTCGCCAACGGGTAAACTCCCACCAACTTCGTCACCATTTTGACGGCGAGAAGCAAAACGATGATGCCCAAACTTTTAAGCACCGCTGTCGCCTGAACCAATGCACCTGCCTTCAGGAAGTAAAAAGGTGTCAGCAAAGCGAAAGTGGTGACACGAATGTGATGCATCGTTTCGCGATGGCGAGCCAACGCACCCGCACAAACCAGACCGAGCAGGTAAGCAGGCAACACGGCTTCGCTGTTGGCTTTTGATGCCAACCCGCCAAGTGCAAAGAGCATCAACAAGAGCAGCTTGATTTCGGGTTCGCTGACATGCCCTTCAAAGCGCCTCAGGAAAGTTTCCACCAATGTGGGAGCAACCACCATCGCGACAGTGATGGCAGCGACAAACAACGCCAGCCATGCGTTGTAATTGGCGAACAAAATACCCAACGCTAACACCGTGCCCAAGTCCGTCACGAAACATGCAGCCAAAATCAACTTACCGATGTCCGTAGCGTTCAAGCCCGTTTCCACCATGACAGCGTAAACGACAGCGACGGAAGTAGTGGACAGTGCAATACCTGCAATTTTGCTGGCGTTGGGTGTCCAATGTAGCATAAACCTCGCAAACGCCGTCGCACCCAAAAACGGTGCAAGGAAACTGACGAAACCGATTGCCAGCGCGGGCTTCCAATGCTTGCGGAGCGCTTCAGGTTCAATTTCTGCTCCTGCCAAAAAAGTCAAGAGCACACTACCCAATCCCGCAAGGAAGTTGACCCAATTGGTGGGCTGCAAATGCAACAGATTGCCAGCCAACACGCCGACGAAAATTTCCGTCAACGCCACTGAAATGGCAGTTCGTATTGACAAGTAACTCGCCAGCAGCGATAAGCCCATCCACAGCGCTGCGATCAACCAAGTTTCAGCCATCGCCGTAACCTCCTTCGGGTTGAGGTTTGGTCTGCGCGTTCGTGTGGGATTGCGTGTTTGCCGACGAAAGCTTCAATCGCCCGCACCCATGAACACCGTTCGCTTTCGCTCATTGGTTCATCGTGGAAGCGGTAATCGTGTTTGCGACAAAACTCCTCAAGGTCGTCGTGCAGTCGTTGCAATCGTGAGTTAGCGTCTTGAAGCAAAAAGGCAGCGACATCGTTCTCGTTGGTCATCAACAAGGCGCACCTTAGATGCGGGAGGCAGAGACCGTCAGTTTCGGCGTAAAGTTGCTGAGCACTTTCACGAGTTTGAGGGTTTGCCAACGCTTGCAGTAGCGCTGCCAATGTGTCTTGCTCCCAAGTTTCAGCGTGCTCACACAAAGGACAAATCTCTTGCGGACGCAGCGATTCAGACGCTGCTTTGGGTGACGATGCTGCTAAGGCGCGTTGCACTTGATGGCGCAACTCATCGGTCAAATGCTCGTAAACCGTTGCTACGCCCAATTCTTCTCCAATTTTCGCAGCAATTTGCACCAGCCACCATCCGTGTAGATTGCAAAAGCCATAAGAGGCGAGAAGCCGCAACCGCAAGTGCGGGTCAAGGACATGTTCATGCAGGAAAAATCGCAAGTAGCGTTCTGTCCGCAGCACTATGATGGCGCAAATGGGGCAACCACCGACTTGCGCTGCTGCTTTCATGTCTAACCGAAAGAACGCTTCCATCATTGCACTTCCCACCCTTCAGGCTTGATGGCGCTGAACAGAAAGGGCAGCGAAGCAATCTGCATGAGGGCAATGAAAGTCAACAGCCCGTTGACGCTGTGGTGGTCATAGAGCCAACCCATCGTGGTTCCGCCGAGCAACCATGCCAATCCGTAAGCAGCGTTGAAAATGCCATAAGCGCTGGCGCGTCGTTCTCTCGTTGCCATTTCAGCAATCGCAGCCCTCATGACTGACTCTTGTGCTCCCATCACGATGCCCCACAATATCATGCCCAACCATGCACTTGCACTGAGGTGCGTAAACAATGCCAACGCTGCAGCGAAAGTTATCAATGGGACAGCGACAAGCAAAGTTAACCCGATTCGGTCAAACCATCGCCCCATCGCTAATGCCGCAATCGCATCGGTCGCCATCGCCAACCCGAACGCAGCGGGGATGAGCGCTTCAGGCAAACAAGCGGTGACTTTGAAGTGATACGCCAGAAGTTGGAAGTGAGGGAAACCTGCGACTGCAAGGGAAGCGAACACCAAATAACGCCAAAAACGACGGGGTAACGCCGTTGACGACGCAGTTGGCGCAATTTCCAAATGCTGCGGCTGCGGGTAAAATCGCCACGCTATCAGCAAGACAAGCAATGTCAAGAGCGCAGGTGCAAGCAGCGTCAAAAATCCGAAACGGTAATCGTTACGCCATTGCAACACAATCGCCATCAAAATGGGTCCGAGAATAGCGCCCGTTTGGTCAAGAGCTTCGTGGATGCCGAAGGCTATGCCTCGTCCCGTTTGCGATGCAGCGTAAGAAAGCATTGCGTCGCGAGCAGGAGTGCGCAACGCCTTGCCAAACCGTTCAGCAAACATCAGCGACGCCGCCGTTTCCCATCGTCCCACCAGCGCCAATGCAGGCACAGCGGTCACATTGACTGCGTAACCGAGCAGAGTTAGTGCCCAATAGCGTCTCGTTTTATCGGCGATGGTTCCCGCGAGAAGCCGAAAGGCGTAACCGATGAATTCGCCCAAACCTGCGACGATGCCGATTACTGTCGCGCTGGCACCTAACAGCGCCAGATATTGTCCCGTGATGCTGCGGGCACCTTCGTAAGTCATGTCTGCGAACAAACTGACGACGCCAACCAACACCACGAACTGCCACGCTTTTGTGTGCAGGGTTTGGTGTGTCGCATTCATCGTCCTCACCTTGCCTTCATCGGGGTTCGGGCATCGCCATTGACGGCAAGTGTCCCGCAAGGATTTCCACCGCTGTCACCCACGCCGTTTCCTCTGCAGGTGTAATGTCTTGGCGGCGCAGCGCTTCCCGCTTTTGACGATAGGAGCGCAAGTCAGCACTGAGTTGACGCAATTGGTGGATTTGCGTCTGTAAAAGCCATCGGCGCAAGTCACCCGATGTCCGCCGCCACAGTTGACAAAAGTGGGGCAAGCAAACACCGCGCCCCTTCGCGTAGGCGTCACGCCCTTCGTCCGTTAGCAGCAGGTTGAGCAATTCGGTGATAGCGGCAATTTCGGCTTTGCGTTGTTCAGCGCAGACAAGGCAACGAGGGCGCAAAGGCGAAGGGCGCAAAGGCGGCGGTGTCCCTAACTGCTGCCAACACTTCAGCATCTCTGCCGCCTGTTCCAGCAGGCAAGGATACATCGCTGCGATGCCTATCGGCGATGCCCAACGGAGCAATGTTTGTGCGTGTAAAGGGCAGAGACCGCCGTTAGCGTTAAGTGGTTGCCCGTTGCTCGCTATCCAGTCTGGCAAGGCGTGGGTGATGAAACGGTTGACCACCGCTTCCACGACTGTGCAGACGGGGCAGAGCCAACTGTTCAAAGTGTCAGTAACTGTTATCGCTTGCAGCATGGCGGTTCACCCTCGTCCAACAAGCGTTGCAAAACGGGACGCCAGTGGGGGTCACGCCAGAGGGCAAGGTCAACGATGACGAAGGACCGCCCTTCAGCGGCATAACGGGCAGCCCGCAGCACTTGTTGCAGGCGGTCGGCAGAGAGGCGCTGACACAGTTCTGCGATTGTGCGCCGCAACGCTTCCTCTCGGCGCTCCTGCTCCGGACAATAGAGCCAGCGATGCTGACGCATAGTGCCTTCACCTTTTTCGTTCGGCGCAGGCGCCTAACAAAAAATGGCTCCTGCACCCGCTTTCAAGGTCGGATGCAGGAGCCATCAGCGCCGCAAAATGGCGGCGCGGTTTGGAGCGGCGCAAAAGTTACGCCGCTCACGGGCAGGCTCCATTGCCCTGCCACCACCATTATAGCGCGGGCAGCGCTCTAAGTCAACGAAACAATGAACGAGCAGCCGCTCGCAAAAATAGAGCGTAGCGTGGTTGATGCGGGTTCCGAAGCCGACGGTTTGCCAAATGAAGTGTTGGCGTTGCGCCGCAAAATTTGCGCCGGTGATGCGGCGATGGAGCGTTGGGTGCAGTTGGCAAATGATTTGCCAGCGGTATGTCGGTTGGGTTTGGCGACGCGCGGCGGCGATTGCCGCTTGACAGCCGACGATTGTTGGCACGCCCTTGAGCGCGGGATCAGTTACTGGAACTGGTGTGGTGCCGACGACGGGATGGGCGCGGCGGTGCGGCAGTTGGGCAAAGGGCGCGAAAAAGTGGTCATCGCCTTCCAATTGGAAGCGCGCACGGCAGAGGCGGCATGGCGGGAATTGGAACGAGTGTTGCGAACGCTGGGCACTGACCGCGTGGAAGTGGCGACCTTTTACTATGTGGAGCACGAAAGTGAATGGCAAACGATTGCAGGCAAACGCGGCGCGTTGACGGCGCTACGCCAAGCGAAAGAGCAAAAAGTGGTGAGGTTGATCGGCTTGACTTCGCATCAGCGGAAGTTGGCGGCGCAGATTGCGGAGACGGGGGCGTTGGATCTGCTGATGGTGCGCTACAACGCCGCTCACACGGGCGCAGAGCGGGATGTTTTTCCCGTCACCCAGCGGCTGGGCTTACCCGTCATCGTTTACACTTGCACGCGGTGGGCGCAGTTGATGCGACCGACGCCCTTTGACCCGCCCAACTTTTCTCCGCCCCCTGCCCGCGAGTGGTATCGGTTCGCGCTGGCGCACCCCGCCGTCAGCGTCGCATTGATGGCGCCCAGCGACCGCAAGGAGTTGGACGAAAATTTGCAGTTGCTGGACGATTGGCGAGCACCGACGCCGGAGGAAGAAGCGCTGCTGCGCCAGCATGGCGAACGCGTGCGACGGTATCGGCGTTGGTTTCCGTGAGGTGAGAGGCGATGAAAATCGTGGGTGTGCAAGCGGTGCGGGTGAAGTTGCCGATGCCGTCACCTTCCGCGCCGCCCCGTCGCCCGTCGTGGGCAGAGATGGCGGAAGTCGCTAACCCGATGTCGCGTTATCCCCGCTTCAAGCCCCATCGGAAGTTGTGGCTGCCCCGATGGGAAACGGTGTGGTGTCAAGTGACGGCGGAAGACGGCACTTTCGGGTTGGGCATGACCGCGCACGGACACCCTGTCGCTGCCGTCATCAACAACCATTTGGCACCCTTGCTCGTCGGTGAAGACGCACTGGCGACGGAGAAACTGTGGGACATGATGGTGCGGGCGACGAAACCTTACGGCTCATGGGGCTTAGCGGCTTACGCCATCAGCGCCGTTGATTTGGCGCTGTGGGATTTGAAGGGCAAACTGCTGGGCAAGCCTGTTTACGCACTGCTGGGCGGTCCGCAAAAGGAGCGCATCTTTTGCTACGCGACCGGCAACGATACCGATTGGCACATGGAGTTGGGGTTTCGGGCGACGAAATTGGCATGCCCTTACGGACCTGTGGATGGCGAACGGGGCTTGGCGGAAAACGAGCGGTTGGTCGCCTCTACGCGTGAGTTGGTCGGTGACGAGGTGGAAGTCATGTTAGATTGCTGGATGGCGCTGGATGTGGACTACACGGTGCGGCTGGCGGAACGGTTGCGTCCCTATCGGTTGCGATGGCTGGAAGAATGCCTGCCGCCTGAAGATTGGGACGGGCATAGAGCGTTGCGGGAACGGCTCGCATGGCAACCGTTGGCGACAGGGGAGCATTGGTATCTGCTGGAGCCGTTCGCGTTTGCGTGTCGCGATCGGGTCGTGGACATTTTGCAACCCGATATTTGCTGGTGCGGCGGGTTGACGGCGTGCTGGAAAATTGCGGCGCTGGCGCAAGCAGCGGGCTTGACGGTCATTTTGCACGCCGGGGGTAACACGCCCTTCGGACAACATTTCACTTTCGCATCGCCCGTCGCACCTTGGTGCGAATTTTTCATCGGCTCAGCGCCGGGTGTGCCGTTGGCGGAAGCGACGCCGTTAGCGTCCGTGGGCATGGCGGTTCCGCAAAACGGTTGGCTCGTTCCCACCGATGCACCCGGCTTTGGGCTGGAAGTGCGCCCCGAATGGCTGGAACCGTTTTAGGGACGCGCAGCGGACGCCTCGCCTGCGTCGTCTGGCTGACGGTAAAATGATAGACGGGAGCGTGACCGATGATGACGGCGACAACGGTGCCGCTGGAGCAGGTGGCGTTGGTCGTCCATCCCGATGACAATGTGGCGGTCGCTAAAACTCGCATCGCAGCGAACACGACAGTCACATGGAACGGGCAAACGATTCTCGTGCGCGACGACATTCCGCCAGGGCATCGGTTCGCATTGACGGATTTGCCAGCGGGCACGCCTGTTAAGCAATATGGGCAACCGTTCGGCACTTCGTTGGGTATCACGGTCGGTGAACGCATTACCCGCGAGCGCATCAGCAACGCCCTTCCGCCCCGTTCAGTCATGCCCGCATCCAAAAACGCTCCGCCCGACTATCTGCCTGAGGCACAGGTTCCGACATGGCACGGCTTTCGGCGCAAAGACGGCAACGCCGGCACCCGCAACTATGTCTTAGTCGTCCCGACAAGCATGTGCGCCTCAACCGAGGCATTTCAGATTGCGATGCGGGCGGAGTTGCTGCTGTGGTCGCCCGACGAGTATCCAAATGTCAACGGGGTGTCGGCGTTGCCGCATAACAAGGGGTGCGGTTGTCCCGATGGCACGCCCGTGGAGATGCTGATGAAGGTGCTGGCGCGCTACATTGAGCACCCGAATGTCGCGGCAGCGCTGGTCATCCAACTCGGTTGCGAAAAGACCAACTTCACGGCGTTTGCCAAATACATGGAGCCGCTGGTGGACAAAAAGCCCGTCAAGTTCATCGGCATCCAAGAGTGCGGCGGGACGCAAGCGACTATCCGGCGCGGGTTGGACATCGTGGGTGAACTTTTGGAACTTGCTAATCAGTGCCAACGGGTGCCCGTTTCCGCCAGCGAGTTGATTTTGGGCGTCAAGTGCGGCGGGTCAGACGCGTTTTCGGGCATCACGGCGAACCCTGCGCTCGGTTACGCCGCTGATTTTTTGGTGCGCTGTCGCGGGACAGTCATTTTGACGGAAGTGCCTGAAATCTACGGCGCTGAACATGTGCTTGCCGAGCGCGCCCGCGATGAAGAGGTAGCGCGCCAAATTGTGGACGCTGTCAAGTGGTTTCGCCGCTATGTCGGCACCTTCGGGCACGACTTAGACGAAAACCCATCGCTGGGCAACATTGAGGGCGGGCTCATCAACATCGCCATCAAGTCGCTGGGCGCCATCGTCAAAGCGGGCACGAGCCGCATAGAAGGCGTCATCGGTTACGCCGACCCGCCACCGGGCAAAGGGCTTTACTTGATGCAAGGTCCAGGTTACGACCAAGAGTCCACGCCGGGCTTGGTTGCAGCGGGCGCACAAATCGTCGGCTTCACGACGGGGCGCGGCACGACCATCGGCAACGCCATCGCGCCTGTCGTCAAAATTGCGTCCAACACGCCGACTTTTGAGCGCATGAAAGGCGACATTGACCTCAACGCCGGGACGATTTTGGACGGTGTGGAAACGATAGAGCAGGTCGGCGAACGCATCTTCGCTGAGTTGCTGGCTGTCGCCTCGGGCAAACCGTGCAAAGCCGAGTTGAACGGGCACCGCGAGTTTCAAGTGTGGGCGGTGGAAGGTGTGTCGTTGTGAGGTCACATTTGCCTGGCGATGAGGCTGAAGAGAACCAGCAGCCCCGCCAAAAAGAGCCCACCGACTGCAAGCGCCCGTTTTTCCTGTGGCGTGTAGTGAAACGACCGCCAGTGAGGGATCAAGACGGCGAGGGCGAGGAACGGTAACCCCGGCAGTGCCAACGGCAACCACGCCAGCCCTAACGCCAATCCCGTTAAAACCGCCGCCATCAACACCGTCGCCAGCCAGTAGGTTGCCCGCACTTTTAAGCCGAAGCGCCACAACAGTGCGAAAAAGAACGCCGCGAAAAACCAGTCGCCGACGCCGACGAGGGGCAGGGTGATGGACACCGCTTTTGACGCCGTCGGAACGGGCAAAGCAACGCTGGCGGCTTCCACGACCTTGGGCGCCTTTTGCTGCACCTTGTGGACGAAACCGCCCAGCAACACCGTCCAGATGTCCATGACTGTGACGACAACGGCGATGGGTGGGAGCAAGTTGGCGTGACGAATGAAAGCAGCCCCCGCAGCGCCAAAGCCTAACGCTGCCACCAGCAGACACCCGTCCCGCACCGCCGCCAGCAAACCCGACATGAGTCCGGGTTTGAGTGCCGTCAGCCCTTGCGCCAGTGCCCACCAAAGGGCTAACGCCCCGATGCCCATCCCCGCTGCGGTGCGCGGGTGCCAAAGGCGTGCCCCTTCAGATGTCAGCCACAACAGCCAAGCCGTTCCGATCCCGATCGCCACGCCCGCCGCCACAGCGAACAACGCAGGCGGGATAGGCACCATCGGCAGCAGCCAACGCACAATTGTCCATGCAATTAATGTCAGCCACCAACGGGTTTGCGGCGACATCTGCCCAGTCACGCCCCAAGCAGTTGGTGAAAAACACCGTGCAAAGCCACCGAAAATGTAGCGCGCCAGCGCAGGATAAATCCCTGCCGGTGCGTGCCAACATCTTCGTCTCATCGCACCGTCGCGACCTAAATTTCCACATGTGATAGTGCCGATGAAATCAACGATAGGGGGCTTGTGCCCCTACAGCCGATGCCGTGAAGGCGACATTGGCTGACCGGCTTCACGCATATCGGACGCGTATCTCATAAACCACATCGCGCACCTTGTCCTTGCGTCGTTGATATGAATTTGCTAAACTTAAGTCTTGACGGGACGGCACGGGGGACTGTTCGGGACGAAGGGGGCTAAAACAGGCATGGCATGGTCTTCCGTGTCCCAGCGGATGAGGCAGGTGTGTTTGTGTTGGCAGGTTGCTGCCACCGTCACGGTCATCGGGGTTGGAACTGCCAGCGCATCAGCGGTTAAATCTCGCCCGTCGTTGTTGCCTGTTACGCGTGAAAGGGCAGCGCGATCGCACCCCAGCGGGCACATAAACTTTTGGGGGCTTACAGCCCTTTTTCTGTGGCTCGGTCTCGTGCCGTCGCGCCTGAGGGCGCGCAGGGACGAACTGTCTCTGGCGGGAGCGGTGCAGGCGTTGGGGACTTATCTGCAGCGGTTTAACGAGGGGCAGTGCACTTTTGAGGAAGTTGCGCAAGCGATGGCAAGCACCTTGGTCAACGAGTTGGGGGTCGCGATGGCGGCGATCGTGCGGCGGTTGAAGGAGAGTTGGCGCTTGGTCGGTTGTGTCCCATCCCTCACGCCGAACGAGACGGAGGGCGATGTCCAACACGACCTGCCCGACCCTTGCCCCTTTGAAGATGTCCGTGATTGGCAAATGTGGAGCGACGAAGCGTTGTGGAAGCGCCTCGCTGACTGGCCCTCACTGGGCAACCTCGCTCAGCGGTCGGGGTGCCGGGCAGGATGTTGGGCGTCGCTGCGTTGGCGGGGGCATTTGCTCGGTGGTTTGTTTGTCGGTGTGTCGCGCCCGACCTTGAACAAGGACGACTTAGAAGCGTTGGAGTTCCTGCGCCATCAGGTGACGGCTTTGATGGCGTTAGCGTCCCCGCAGGAGACCCATCAGCGAGACCACGCATTGCAAACCCAACTGCAGTGGCGCCTCGTTCAACTCGCCAAGCAACTGGGAGATTTGGAGGGTTTAGAGGCTAAGGTGTGGGCGGTGCTGAAAGAGGCATGGGAGGCGCTCGGGCTCACGCGGGTGCGGTTCTGGCGACTGGACACTGCAACGGGGCGATGGCGGTGCGTGTTGGTGCTTGGTGCGACGGAGAAAGAGGACGGGATGCCGAAAGTGCGTGACCCCGAGCAGTTTGCGCGTTACCTCGCCGCATTGGAAGACGCGCGGTGCCTTGTCGTTACCGACGTGCGCGGCGACGACCGTGTGCAGGAACTATGGGCGGAGTGGCGTGACCCTGTTACCGCTTTCGCCGCTGTCCCTGTGCGCTTAGATGACCGCATCGTTGCGGTGCTGGAATGTGAATGTAACGAAGCCCTTCGTTCCTGGCGACCTGAGGAGGTCGCCTTTCTATCTGATCTGGCGGACTTGCTGGCGCGTTTGTGGTTGGAGGACCGTTGGCAGAAGCGGGAACGCTGCTTGGAAACTCTTGCCCACATCGCTTTGCAACTTCTGGTCGTGACAGATTGGACGGGGGCGATGCCTGCGGTTCTCTCGGAGTTGGGAACCGTCTTGAAAGTGGACATCGCCGCCTTGATGAGCATCTCGGAAGACGAACACAACGCAGGGGCTGTGCGACTTCTCTGCGAGTGGACACCAGAAGCGATTTGTTCGCATCTCGCCGACCAAGTCCAAACCGTTTGGGAGGCATTAGCGCCAAGCGTCAAGAGTGACCTGCAAAGCGGGCGAGCGGTGTCTGTCACGGTAAGCCTATTTCCTCAACCGCAGCGGGAAACCCTGCAGCGTTTGCAGGCGCAATCGCTGCTGTTACTGCCCGTCTTTGTGGAAAGCCATCTGTGGGGTATTTTGGCGTTCGTCCAATCCCGTTACGAACGCTTCTGGAGCGACGCCGACATCGCCGTCTTGCGCGTCGCCGCCAGTTTAATCGGGAGTGCCGTAGAACGGCAAGCGGCGACGGAACGGCAACTGGAGCAGGAGCGCCAGTTTCGTGACCTTTTTGAGAACGCGGTCATCGGTATTTACCGCAGCACCCCCGACGGTTACTTCCTGATGGCGAACCAGACGCTGGCGCATATTAACGGCTATCAAAGCGTCGCAGAGCTGATGGCGCTGGATATACCGACGCAAATTTACGCCAACCCCGAAGACCGCGAGCGGTTCAAACGGCTGATGGAAGAGCAAGGGTTCGTCGCCGATTTCCGCTACCCCATCAAGCGCAAGGACGGCAGTATCGGCTGGGTCGCCAAATGGGCGCGAGCGGTGCGGGATAAGAACGGCGAAGTCCTTTACTACGAGGGCTTTGTGCTAGACATTACTGAACAAATGTTACTCGCCCAGCGCCTGCAGGGCTTACAAGACATCGCCCATCTCCTCGTGACGCGTTTGGATTTGGACAGCCTCCTACAGGTGTCGGTGCAAGAGTTGACGCGGCTGTATCCTGACGCGATGGTGTTAGTGCTGCGACACCTACCCGAAGAGCGCGGTTATCTCATTTCCGCCGCCAACGCTGCAGGACGGCAGTGGCTGCAGGCAATCGGGCGCGATATCGGGGCAATTATGCCGGAGCGTCCGCTGCACCCCTTGGAACAGCGGTTGCGGCGGGGCGAAGCGGTGATAGGCGATGTCGTGTCCGACTTTCTGTCCACTCCATCTGCCTTGGACGGTCAGCAATTCCGCGCGGCGTTCCTGCGAGGGTTGGGAACGCTCAGCGAGTTTTGGGGCGCGTTGGCAGTCGTGCGTGTAGGGGACACCTTTGCCTCCCACGACCTGACCTTTCTCAATTCGTTCTGCGATTATTTATCCATCGCTGTCCGCAACGCGGTGCTCTTCCAACAAGTCCAGCAGGCTTACGACGAATTGCGAGCGATGCAGGAACGGGCGATGGAGCAGGAGCGGCTGCGGGCGTTGGGGCAAATGGCAAGCGGCATCGCCCACGACATCAACAATGCCCTTGTGCCCATTCAAGGGTTTGCCGAATTGTTACTGGACCACGATGACCCGACCGTCCAAAGCGCCGCGCAAGTGATTTTCAAAGCCGCCCGCGACATCACGGCTATCGTGCAACGGATGCGGGAGTTCTATCGTCCCCGCACGGGCGACGAGTTGCAGGAACCGTTGGACTTAAACGCCCTTTGCCAAGACGCCCTCACGATGACGCGCCCCCGCTGGCATAACATCCCGCAGGAACGCGGTGTCGTCATTGAAACGCGGTTGGAGTTAGCCAACGATTTGCCGCCGGTGATGGGCATCTCCAACGAAGTGCGACAGGCGCTCATTAACTTGATCCTGAACGCTGCCGACGCCATGCCCAACGGCGGCGTCTTGACCCTGCGCACCTACCGTGTTGAACGGGGCGGACGCACTTGGGCGGTCGTAGAAGTCTGCGACACGGGTGTCGGCATGGACGAGGAAACTCGCCGCCGCGCTGTGGAGCCGTTTTTCACGACGAAGGGCGAAGGTGGGTCGGGATTGGGCTTGTCCGTCGTTTACGGGACGATGCAGCGCCACGACGGGTTGCTGGAAATTGACAGCGCGCTGGGCAGGGGCACAACCGTGCGACTCTGGTTCCCCAGTAAAACGGCGACCGTGGAGACCGGTGCCCCAGGCGAGTTGCCACCGCTGCGGTTGTTAGTGATTGACGATGAACCGTCGGTGCGCGAAATGCTCGCCAGCCTCCTACGCCGCGACGGACACTGGGTCATCACCGCACCGGATGGTGAACAAGGTCTGATGGCTTTCAGAGCCGCTTTGGAGCAAGGGACACCGTTCAATGCGGTGATCACCGACTTGGGGATGCCCCGCATGGATGGGCTTTCCGTTGCCCGCGCCGTTAAAACGCTCTCAGCGCATACGCCAGTGATTTTACTTTCGGGTTGGGGGTTCCGCTTGCGCGCTGAGGAAACAGACTGCGCCGTTGACGCTGTGCTCACAAAACCGGCGACGCACCAACAGTTGCGGCGTGCGCTCGTGAAGGTGTGCCAGCGGGGCAATTGCGATAACGGCGCTGTTGTTGACCCCATACCCGTCAACTAACCTGTCGCCAAAATAGTGAGGGGAAAAACCTTTTGCGTTGACTGAAGGAGGCATAAGGATGGCGACAGTGTTGGTGACGGGTGCTGCGGGATTTATCGGTTCGCACACCGTTGAGCGCCTTTTGCGCCGGGGCGATAGCGTCGTCGGCGTGGACAACTTTGACCCACTGTTTTACGCCCGTCCCATCAAGGAACGCAACCTGCGATGGGCGCTGGCGCAGCCCCATTTCACCTTTGTGACCGCTGATATCTGTGATGCCGACGCAATGAGGGCGGTGTTTGAGCGCCATCGCCCCCAAAAAATCGTGCACCTGGCGGCGTTGGCGGGCGTCGTGCCGTCGTTAGAGCGCCCGGTGGACTACGACCGCGTGAATGTGCTGGGCACGACCGTCTTGTTGGACTTGGCGCGGCGCTACGATGTGGAAATGTTCGTGTTCGGCTCGTCATCGTCGGTTTACGGCGCCGACACACAAGCGCCTTTCCGCGAAGACGCTCCAGCGGTTAAACCCATTTCGCCCTACGGGGCGACGAAGCGCATGGGTGAAATCATCGCTTTCACCTTCCACCACTTGTTTGGCTTGCCCGTCACCTGCTTGCGCTTTTTCACCGTTTACGGACCGCGCCAACGCCCTGACCTTGCCATCCATAAGTTCGCCCGGTGCATCGTCAAAGGCGAGCCCGTCCCGATTTACGGCGACGGCACCAGCCAGCGCGACTACACCTACATTGATGACATCGTGGACGGCATCGTGGCGGCGTTGGACAACCCGATGGGCTACGAGGTCATCAACTTGGGCTGTGGCGAACCCGTCGTGCTGCTGCGGGTCGTGGAATTGCTGGAGCGCACCCTCGGCAAAAGGGCGCATCGGCAGTTTTTGCCCATGCCGCCGACCGACCCCCCTCTGACCCACGCCGACATCAGCAAAGCCCGCCGCCTGCTCAATTACGAACCCAAAGTGCGCATTGAGGAAGGTATCGCCCGCTTCGTGGACTGGTTCCTGAGCGAAGGGATGGCAGAGCATTAAAGCGCACCCCTGCAAACCTCACGACACCAAGGGTGATAGCGGTATGGCGGAAACGACGCTGCAAAAGGCGCTGGCGCTGGGCATGACCGAAGAGGAATTTCGCCAAGTCTGCGGGATCTTGGGGCGCACACCGACGGACACGGAATTGGCGATGTTCAGCGTAGAGTGGAGCGAGCACTGCGGCTACGGGCGGTCAAAGCGGTGGCTCAAGTTGCTGCCCCGCGACATCGGCAAGTACCGCGCCGCCGCAGGCGGCGACGCCGGCGGGATTGAAGTCAAGCCGGGCTTGTGGGTGCTGTTCAAGATGGAGAGTCACAATCACCCGTCGCAAATTGAGCCCAAAAGCGGCGCGGCGACAGGCATCGGCGGGATCGTCCGCGACATCTTGGCGATGGGCGCAAGACCTATTGCCCTCGTGGACACCCTGCGGTTCGCCGACCCATCCGACCCCAAAGCCCGATACATCTTCACGGGCGTCGTGGACGGCATCAGTTTCTACGGCAACTGTATCGGGGTGCCGACGGTGGCGGGTGAAGTCGGCTTCAACGATTGTTATCGCACGAACTGTCTTGTCGGCGTTATGTGCGTCGGCGTGGCGTGGGAGCACGAGTTGATGACCAGCGCAGCGAAAGGCATCGGCAACGCCGTCGTCTATGTCGGCAACGCAACGGGACGGGACGGCATCGGCGGCTGCTCCATCCTCGCCAGTCAAGAGATGAGGGAGGAGTTGGCGATGCGCCCGACGGTGCAATTGGGCGACCCGTTCGCTGAAAAGTGCTTGATTGAAGCCTGCTTGGAGGCTTACAAAACGGGTGCGGTTGTCGCTGTCAAGGACATGGGCGCAGCGGGACTGACTTGCACAACGGTTGAGATGGCAGCGGCAGGCGGCGTCGGCATGGTCGTGGACATCGCCCTTGTGCCCAAGCGTGAACCTGACATGCAGCCGTGGGAAGTGATGATGAGTGAAAGCCAAGAGCGGATGCTGCTGGTCGTAGAGCGCGGGCGCGAGTGGGAGGTCAAGCAGATTTTTGACAAGTGGGGGCTGCATTGCGTCGTTATTGGACGCATCACCGATGACGGTATCGTCCGTATCTACGACGGAATGGGACGGGAAGCATTGGTCGCCGAAATTCCTGCCAAAGATATCGCGGAAGCGCCCGTCAAAAACTTGCCGATGCAAAAACCCGACTACCTTGACCGCGTGCGGGCGTTTGATGTCTCTCAGTTGCCTGAACCCGACGACTACGCCGAAGCGCTGTTGCATTTGCTCGCGTCGCCCAACATCGCCAGTAAGGCGTGGGTTTACGAGCAATATGACCACATGGTGCAAATCAACACGGTCGTTTTGCCCGGCGCTGCCGACGCAGCGGTGCTGCGGCTAAAAGATTGGGACGAACGGTTGGGCATCGCGGTGACGGCGGATTGCAACCCGCTTTACTGCTACCTTGACCCCTATCGCGGGGCGCAATTGGCGGTGGCGGAAGCGGCACGCAACCTCAGTTGTGTCGGCGCCGAACCGGCGGGCGTGACCGATTGTCTGTGCTTTGGCAACCCTGATAAGCCCGACCGCTATTGGCAATTCGTGGAGTGCGTGAAGGGCATCGCCGATGCCTGTCACGCGTTGAATGTGCCCGTCGTCAGCGGCAATGTCAGTTTCTACAACGAGAGCGAGACGAGCGTCATTCACCCGTCGCCGCTGATCGGCATGGTCGGCGTTTTGGACGATGTGCGCCGTCACGCGACGATGGCGTTCAAAGACGCCGGTGACCTCATCGTGCTACTGGGCGTTTGCCGTGATGAGTTGGGCGGCAGTGAGTATGTGCGGTGGCGCTTCGGGTTGGAAGTGGGTGAACCGCCTCAGTTGGATTGGCGTTTGGAGAAAGCGGTGCAAATGGTGTGCCGTGAAGGCATTCGCGACGGGTTCATCAAATCGGCGCACGACTGCAGCGAAGGTGGGTTGGCGGTGTGCTTGGCGGAATGCTGCATCGCAGGTGACATCGGCGCGAAAGTCGTCGTGCCAGCGGAAACGGTCGCAGCGGCAGCGCGCCCGTCAGCGGTTTTGTTTGGCGAGACGGCGTCACGCATCGTCGTCACGGTCGCACCTGACCGCCTTGACGAACTGATGGCAGTGGCGCAAAGGCACCAATGCCCTGCCTTTGTGTTGGGCGAGGTGGGAGGTGATGAGTTGAGCGTCACCGTTGAGCGGGTGTATTTTTCGGTGCCTGTCGGCGATTTGCGGCGCGTTTGGGCGTCGCTGCCTTCATACCTTGAATGACCCTTGCCGCCAGCGGGCGGCAGTGGCGACGCTACAATTGTGATGAGGCGTGCTATATGCGCAACTGCGTTTGACATGCAAGTTTTTGAAGGAGGTGTTTTGAGCGATGCGCCTTTCGCAATGGCGAGAAAGTGACAGCGAGCAACAGATGTGGGAAGACGAAAAGATGGACCGAGTGCGTCAGTGGAACTTGCCGATGAGCGAGTTCATCCCCAAGCCACCCCAACGCATATGGCGGGTCGGCGTGTTTGTGGATGTGCAAAACATCTACATGTGTGTCAAAACGGTGTTCGGACACGCCAAAATCAACTACAGGGCGTTGCGCGATTTCCTCACCCGCGACGGAGCGTTGGTCAAAATGGTGGCGTTTACCTGTTACGACCCTGAAAACCGTTCCCAAGTGGATTTCATGCATGCGTTGGCGTTGATGGGCTACCGCATCGTCGCTAAGCCGTTGAAGCGCATGCCGGACGGCAACATCAAAGCCAGCATGGACATGGAGATGGCGTTGGAAATTCTGACCTCGGCACCCCACTTGGACGAGTTGATTTTGGTCACCGGCGACGGCGATTTTGCCCCGTTGGTGGACTATTTGGCGCGGTTGGGCAAGATCATCAAGGTCATCGGCCCTGACCGCTTGACCTCACCCGACCTCATTCGTGCCTGCGACTACTTCGTCAACCTGACCCAAATAGACGGCATCTTTGCGATGGATTGACAGTCCCGTGCGGCAGGGGGCGGGAAAAAAACATGGTCGTTTGGCAAACAGACCTTCACAGCGAAGGTGTGCGGCTTGTCAAACGGGGCAAGGTGCGGGACATCTACGCAGTCGCAGCGGCGACGCACGAAGACTGCTTGCTTATCGTCGCTACGGACCGCATTAGCGCATTTGATGTCGTTTTGCCGACGCCTATCCCTGACAAGGGTCGGGTGCTGACGCAGTTATCGGTGTTCTGGTTTGCGCGCACCCAACACATTGTGCCCAATCACCTCTTGACGGCTGATGTGACGGCGCTCCCTCCGTCACTGCGTCAACACGCTGCATTGTTGCGGGAGCGTTTCATGCTGGTGCGCAGAGCCCGTGTCGTCCCCGTTGAGTGCGTCGTGCGGGGTTACTTGTATGGCTCGGCGTGGCGGGAGTATCAAGCCACGGGGCAAGTGTGCGGAGTTCAACTGCCCGCAGGGCTGCGGCTGGCGGACAAACTGCCCGAACCGCTTTTCACACCTGCCACCAAAGCGGAAACGGGGCACGACGAAAATATCCCGTTTGAGCGGGTCGCTGCCATGGTCGGGCCGGCGTTGGCGGAGCGGCTGCGGGACTTAAGCGTGCGGCTCTACCGCTTCGCCGCAGACCATGCCGAAGGCTGCGGTTTGATCTTGGCGGACACGAAATTTGAGTTCGGGTTGACCGACGACGGTGATCTGATCTTGGTGGACGAGTTGCTGACCCCCGACAGTTCGCGCTTTTGGGATACCGCGACTTACGCGCCGGGCAAACCGCAGGAGAACTTTGACAAACAGTTCGTCCGCGACTATTTGGAGCGGATCGGGTGGAACAAAGAGCCGCCGGCGCCTGAACTGCCGCCCGACATCGTGGCGAAAACGCGCGAGCGCTACTTGGAAGCCTACCGACGCCTGACGGGGCGCACATTATCCGACGCGTAGCGCCCGACGGCGGCATTCGGTGACTTGACACCGCCAGCGAGGAGGGCGACGATGAAAGGGTTGATTTTGTTGTTGGACGGCGCCGCTGAAGAGCCAGTGGAGGCGCTGGGTAACCGAACGCCGTTGGAAGTCGCAGACCTCGCAGTGTTACACCGGCTGGCGAAAGAGAGCACCGTCGGATGGACGCAAACGATACCCGACAGTTTACCCGTTTACCCGGAAGTGGCGGCGCTGGAGGCGTTCGGCTACGACAGCGCTGCGTTCTACACGGGGCGTGGGGCGTTTCGCGCCCTGGGCGCTGACATCCCGTTGGGCAGCCGCAATGTCGCGTTCACGCTGGCGTTTGCGGCGACTGACGGTGAACGCATTACCGCCACCGATGTGGAAATTGACGCCGATGACGCCCGCGTTTTGTTGACCTTTTTGCAGGAGCGGTTGCGGGAGCGACGGTGGCATTTCGTGCCGTTGCGCGCACGGCGTCATTTGGCGATATGGGCTGAAGGTGCCGCGCTGTTGTATTGTGTGCCGCTGGACGAACTGACAGAAGGCGCGCTGTTGGAAGACTGCCTGCCGCGCGGCGAAGGGGAACAGCAGGTGCGCCGACTCGTTTACGACGCCTTGGAGTTATTGGAACGCCATGACATCAACCGCCGCCGCGTGGATGAAGGGCTGCCGCCAGCGAACCTTCTCTGGCTTTACGAACCGGGGTTGCCGCCTCGTATTCCGTCTTTGCGTTTGTTGGCGGGGATGGTCCGTGTGGACGCTGTTACCGACCACATCCCGATGCGGGGCGTGTGCGTTGCGGCGAGCGTGCGACCGCACCGTCCTCCCGGCGTTGCGTTGGACACTCTCAGCGCCGATTACGCCCGCCTCGCACAGTTTGCCGTTGACCTACTTGCCGACACCGATGTGCTAATGGTGCATTTGCGCGAGCCCGACAAAGCCGCCCATCGGCGCGATCCAGAGTTAAAGGTCTTCGCACTGCGCCAGTTTGCCGAGGTCTTTTTGCCGACCATGTTAGATGCACTGCGGCGCGATGCAGCGCCGCGTCTCTTGATTTTGTGCACGCATCGCACCTCTTCAGTTACCGGCAAGCATACGCGCGGCGAAGTGCCTTTTTTGTTCTACCCGCGTCGGGCGACCACGCGCATCGACGAATTCCACGAAGCGGCGGCGCGGGAGGGCGTTGGGGTGCAACGGGCAGCCGAGTTGGCGCGTTGGTTGCTGGACATTGCCGCGCCCGTTCGGACGGGCTGAACGCTGGGAGTGACCGCAGTGTTGTTGCCGACGACCGGCGAGCCGATGGTCGGTGTCGTCGTGAACGGCTTACCCGATTGGGATTACATCGCCGCGCCGGAAGCCCTTGTGCACAAGGTGCGGCTAGCGATCCATCGGTTTGACCTGCTGCGTTCGGGTGACCGGTGTGTCGTGGGGGTCTCTGGCGGTCCCGATTCAGTGGCGCTGCTTCATGTGCTGTGGCGGTTGCAAAAAGAGCAGAAATGGCACCTCGTTGTCGCTCACCTCAACCATTGCTTGCGGGGTGCCGACGCCGACGACGATGAAGCGTTTGTCATTGCCCTCTGCCAGCGTTGGGAAATTCCGTGCGTGACTCGGCGGGTAGATGTGCGGGCGATGGCGAAGGCGGAAAAATTGTCCATCGCTCAAGCGGGACGGCGAGCCCGTTACCAGTTTTTCGCTGAGGTGGCGCGACAACACGGAGCGCAGGTTGTCGCGTTGGGGCATACCGCCAGCGATGTCGTGGAGACCGTTTTGCTCAACCTGTTTCGGGGAACGGGGATTGAAGGGCTACAAGGCATCCCGCCCAAAAGCCCGCTGACGCTGCCAGAACCGACTCACCAGTGGCGGGAAACCGGCGTGGTCATTGTCCGCCCGTTGCTTTTGTGCTGGCGCACAGAGACGATGGCTTACGCCCGCGTGTATCGCCTGCAGTTTCGTCAAGATGTGAGCAACTTGGACACGACGCGCCCGCGCAATTGGGTGCGGGAGGCGTTGCTACCGTCATTGCGGCAACGGTTCCCGCAGGTGGAGAGGGCACTGTGGCGGTTGAGTGAAGTCGCCCGCGAGCACAGCGAATGGGTGCACGCGACCGCTGCCCAACAATTGGCGGCAATGACGCTCTCGGCGACGCCCGACAGCATCACAGTAGAGCGTAACGCCTTGTTAGCGTTGCCCCGCGCCGTGCAACGGCAGGTGTTGCGGCTGATGGTCAACCGGCTGGTCGGTGAGTTGAACGAGGTGAGTTTTGAGCATATTGAGCAGGCTTTGTCACTGATCGCCCGCCACGCTGGAAAGGCGATGGTGTCCCTGCCCCACCGCCTCACGGTGCGGGTGGAGCGTGGGACGGTGTGCGTGGAGCGCCAACCGACCACCCCGCCAACCGCGTCCTAAACTTAAGGCGGGGCTTTCACCGCAAGGTTTTCGGTGTGTCGGGGGGTTGGTCGCTGCGGGGGCAAGTTCGTCACACGGTCTTTTCGCAAAGGAGTGAATGAGGCGACAATGCGAGTGTTCCGATGGCTTTTCATCTTGGGCATCGCCACCGCCCTGCTGTTCTATTTGCTGGCACGCGATCAAATGGGGCGCGTTCAGGAAATCCGCTACGACCAATTCGTGGAAATGATCACCAGCGGGCGGGTGCGACAAGTGGAAATCGGCGGCAACCGCGCGTGGGGCGTCACGCAAGATGGCATGCCGTTCACCGTCCAGTTGCCTGAGCAAACCGAATCGCTCACGCGCTTGATGTTGCAACACAAAGTGCCGTTTCGGTTCCGCTCGGCACCGATGAACCCGGCGCAATGGCAGAACCTCATCGTTTCCTTGTTGGTGATGTTGGGGTTTTTGGGCATCTTCTTTTTTCTGTTCCGCCAGATGCAGGCGGGCAGCCAGCAGGCGTTCAACTTCGCCCGCAGCCGTGCCCGTCGCTACGACCAGAATCAACCGCGCATCACTTTTGACGATGTCGCCGACTTGGAAGAAGCCAAAGAGGAACTGCGCGAAATCATAGAGTTCCTCAAAAACCCCCAGCGTTTTCAGGCGTTAGGGGCAAAAGTGCCCAAAGGCGTCTTGTTGATGGGACCGCCCGGCTGCGGGAAAACGCTGCTGGCACGCGCCGTCGCCGGCGAAGCAGGTGTCCCTTTCTTCCATGTGAGTGGGAGTGAATTTGTGGAGATGTTTGTCGGCGTCGGTGCGGCGCGGGTGCGCGACCTCTTTGAGCAGGCGAAAGCCAGCCGCCCGTGCATCGTCTTCTTGGACGAGTTGGACGCCGTCGGTCGGTTGCGCTTCGCCGGCATCGGCGGCGGACACGACGAGCGCGAGCAAACCCTCAACCAACTGCTGGTGGAAATGGATGGGATGGAGCAAAACAGCGGGTTAATCGTCATCGCGGCGACGAACCGCCCCGATGTGCTGGATCCGGCGCTGACACGCCCAGGGCGCTTTGACCGGCGCATCATCGTGGATAACCCCGATTTGAAGGGGCGGGAAGCGATTTTGCGTGTCCACTTGAAAGGCAAGCCGCTGGCAGACGATGTGGACATCACCAAGTTGGCGAAACAGACCGCAGGGTTTTCGGGTGCCGACCTCGCCAATATGGTCAACGAAGCCGCTATCTTGGCGGCGCGGCGCGGCAAAAGCCGCATCGACATGAACGACTTGCTGGAAGCATTGGAGAAGGTCATCGCCGGTCCAGAACGCAAAAGCCGCTTGTTGAGCGAAAAAGAAAAGCGCGTCGCTGCCTACCACGAAAGCGGGCACGCGTTGGTCAGCAAACTGCTGGGCGTGCGCGAAGTCACTAAGGTGACCATTATCCCGCGCGGGATGGCGTTGGGTTACACCTTGAACCTGCCTCAAGAAGACCGCTACCTGATGACGAAACAGGAATTGTTGGATGAAATGACGGTGATGTTGGCGGGACGGGCTGCAGAAGAGTTGGTCTTTGGCGAGATCACGACGGGTGCCGCAAACGACCTGGAACGCGTCACCGAACTAGCCCGCCGGATGGTGTGTGAGTTCGGGATGAGCGAGCGGCTTGGTCCTGTCACCTTAGGGCGCAAAGCGGGACCGGTCTTTCTGGGGCGCGATATCGTGGAAGACCGCAACTACAGCGAGGAGATCGCCAGCGAAATTGACCGTGAAGTGCGGCGCATCGTGGAAGAATGCTACAACCGCGCCAAGCAGTTGCTGACACAGCACCGCGCTGCCTTGGAAACGGTAGCCCAACGGCTGCTGGAGAAAGAAACCTTAGACGGTGACGAGTTAACTCAACTGTTGCAATCGTTGGGCGTGCTGACGCCGCAAAACGGCGAGCGACCGACGGCAGGCGGCTCGCTGCGAGGGAGTGACGGCGATGGGACGCAACAAACAGAGCCGTGAAATTCCCCCAGACAGGCTGTTACAAGAAGCCAAACAAGCAATAAAGCAGCGGGACTGGGCAACGGCTGCCGCATATTTTCAGCGCTTGCTTGGGCGTTTAAGAAGGGCGCCGGCAACGGTGCGCGACCAATTTTTGCTTAACGCGTTGACCGGTTACTGCCGATGCTTAATGGCGATGGGACAAGCGCCCCGTGCCCTGTCATTTGCGCGCCGTGCCTTGCGCTTGGCGCCAGATAAGACGCAAGTGCAGGAACTTTACCTCAATGTCCTTGAAGCGTTGGGGCGATGGCGCCGAGCGCTCAAACTTGCCAACCAATGGCTGCGCGCGAAGCCGCGTGACCTGCAGTTGCGCCTGACGGTCGCACGCCTTCACGCCCGTTTGAAGGAGTCGGGCGAAGCCTTCGCTCACTTGCTGGTGGCGCTGGACATTGCCCCCAATCACCCAGGACCTTACCGTTTGTTGGCTCAAATCCTCAACGAGGAAGGGATGCCGCGTCGGGCGATCGCTGTGCTGCGTCGCGGCGTCTCCCAAGCCCCCAACGACCCATCGCTGTGGATCATGCTCGGCTACTTGTTACGGGGGCAGGGGCAATTCCGCGAAGCGTTGCAATACCTGCAGCGTGGGCTGGAGTTAGGCAACGATTCGGCGGAACTGCGCGAACTGATGGCACAGATCTGCGTTGAACTGGGATTGATGGAGCAAGCGGAGGAGCACCTGCGCAAAGGTTTGGAAAAGGCCCCGAACCATTTGGGGCTTCTGGATTCGTTGGCGTTCATCTACATTCAACAAGAGCGCTTTCAGGACGCCTTGCCCCTTATCCTGCGCGCCTTGCGTATCGCCCCGATGGATCCGCTTTTGCAGTTCAAACTGGCGGCAGTGTATCAGCAATTGGGCAAGTTTGCCGATGCCGCTCAAGCGTTCCGCAAAGTCATTGCGTTGGCGCCGGGCACCGATTTGGCGGAAGACGCCCAAGAGTTGTTGGACCTCATGGACTCGCAACAGTTGGAGCAGGTCATCACTTTGTGTATGGAAGACCCCGTTTTCCGTATCAGCCTGATGCGCGACCCGAAAGGCACTTTGGAGGCGCGGGGGTTCGCCTTGTCTGAAGCCTCTATGGAAATCGTGGTCAACATGGACATCTCCCGCTTGCCAAAACGATGGGGATCGCCGCAGGGACATGTAAGTTGACCGGCAGCGAGGTGACGACGATGACGCATCGTGAGGATGCCCAAGTTTACGATGTCACCATCATCGGTGGAGGACCGACGGGGTTGTTCGGTGCCTTCTACGCCGGGATGCGCCAAATGACTGCCAAGATCGTGGACGCTTTGCCCCAATTGGGTGGGCAGTTGACGGCGTTATATCCCGAAAAGTTCATCTACGACATGCCCGGCTTCCCCAAAGTCCGCGCCAGTGAATTAGCCCAACGGCTCATTGAGCAAGCGATGCAGTTCAACCCGACCGTTTGCCTCAACGAAACGGCGTTAAAGTTAGAGCGGTTGGAAGAGAAACTGTTCCGCCTGACGACGGACAAAGCCGTCCATTACTCCCGCACCGTGTTGATTTGCGCGGGCATCGGGGCGTTTTCGCCCCGTCGGTTGGGCAAACCTGAAGTGGAGCGGTTTGAAGGCAAGGGCGTTTATTACACGGTCACCAATGTGGACACCTTCGCCGGCAAAAGGGTGTTAATTGTCGGTGGCGGTGACAGCGCGGTGGATTGGGCACTGACACTGGAGCCCATCGCCAGCAAAGTCACCCTCATTCACCGCCGCGACCAATTCCGTGCCCATGAACACAGTGTAGAGCAATTGATGCACTCAACGGTGGATGTGCGGGTCTTCCACGAATTGGAAACGGTGGTGGGCAACGAACATCCCGAAGCCGCTGTCATCTTCCACAACAAGACGGGCGAAAAAACGACCCTTCCTGTGGATGCGGTTATCTTGGCGTTGGGCTTTACGACCAACCTCGGTCCCATCAAAGAGTGGGGCTTGGAGATGGAAGGCAACGACATCAAAGTAGACCGACGGATGATGACCAACATCCCTGGCGTCTTCGCGGCGGGCGATGTCGCCACTTATCCCGGCAAAATCAAACTCATTGCGACGGGGGTCGCCGAAGCCGCCATCGCCATCAACCAAGCCAAAGTCTTTATTGACCCGACCGCCCGCTTGCAGCCGGCGTTCAGCACGACCGTCGGTGTCCCCACGCAAGCGCCAAAGGCGTGACCGCTGCACCGCAGACCGGTCGCGGAGCGGTGCCAAGCGGCGAAGGGAAAAGAGGGAAAGGGGCGTGGAAGATGCTAGGCGATGAGGGTTCCGCTGGGGCTGCTGTCGCACCCCAGCGGCTCAGTGGTCCGTTTCGGGCGTTGCGCCACCGCTTTTTCCGCCGGTTTTGGTTGGCACAAGCCGTTTCGCTAACGGGTAGTTGGATGCAAGGCGTCGCCCAGCGTTGGTTGGTCCACGAACTCACCCGCCCGCACTCCGAGGCGATGCTGGGCATCGTCAATGCCTTAACAGCGGTGCCCGTTTTGTTCCTTGCGCCGGTGGCGGGAGCGTTAGCCGACCGCTTTGAGCGGCGGCGGATTCTGCTCGGCGTGCAAATCGTCGCCACCCTTATCGCCCTCACCCTTTGGCTATTAACGCTGACGGGCTTCGTTCAGTTATGGCACATCCTGCTGCTGGCGCTGCTGATGGGCTGTGTGCGGGCTTTTGATGTCCCGACCCGCCAATCGTTTTGGGTAGAGTTGGTCGGCAGGGACGATTTGATGAGTGCCATCACCCTCAACTCTGCCGTCGTCAACCTGTCCCGCATCCTCGGTCCGTCGCTGGGCGGCGTCATCATCGAAGTCGTCGGTGTCGCCAACTGCTTCCTGTTCAACGCCCTCAGTTTTCTGCCGCCGATGGTCGTGTTGTGGGCAATGCCCGCATTTAACGCAACGCCATCGCAGCAGCGTGACCTTTGGCACAGTTTGCGGGAGGGATTAGCGCACCTCAAAGGCAATCGCATCGTCTTGCGGTTGCTGCTCTTGGTCGGAGCGTGGAGTTTGTTTGGTGGGCAATTTGAAGTGCTGTTGCCTGTCTTAGCCGACAAAGTTTACGGCGTCGGGGCAAAAGGTTATGGGTTTTTGTTCGGGGCATGGGGCATCGGGGCGCTCGTCGGCGCAATGGTGGCTGCCAGCATGGAGCAGCGCCTCAAACGCGGGCGCTTGGTCATGCTCGGAACACTTTGTGCCGTCTTGGGGTTAATCTGTCTCGGTGCCGCGCACCAATTTGCCCTTGCGTTGCCTTTGTTGATGTTAGTCGGGTTAGGCATGGTCACGCAAAATGCGACTTGCAACACGCTGGTGCAATCGCTGGTGCCCGATGCGCTGCGGGGACGCATCATGGGCATTTACTCGTTAATGTTCATCGGGCTCATCCCTGCCGGTAGCCTCTTTTACGGCACGGTCGCTGCGGCTTTTGGGGTGACGACCGCCTTGGTGATCGGCGCTTGCTGCTTTGGTGTTTGTGCGCTGGTGTTATTCCGCGATAGGGCGATGATCAACTTGCCGTGACTTGTCGTCTGTGCCAAAGTTGAAGGCAGCCGAGGGACAAGCGAGGCGATGTCCAATGGCAACGCCCCAGATGCCGCAAGAGCCGCAGCGCTTTGTGGAACGCCGACCTGCGCCGCCTACGGAGGAGCCATTAGAACTAGAGGTCTGGCGCGCCCGCCAAAAATTTGCCCTCATCCTCGGAGGGGTGTTGGTGGCGGTGCTGGTAGTCGGCGGTGCGGTTGCGTTGCTGTTTTTGCGGGAGTGGCGCACCTCTGCCGTGCAAGCGCCGCCGTTGCTGCCGACGACGGGCGACATCGCCCGCGTCCCATCCGCGCCAGAACCTGCCGGCAATCCGATGGTCACCACACCTGCTCCCCTTGCCCCGCCTCCGACGACGACCGTGAACCCACCTTTATCGTCCCCACAACCTCAGCCGTCTCCATCGCCAGAGCGACCTCAGCACCCCCCGCCGCCCCCCAAGGTGGTGCTGGACTATTTGGAGCAACTGCGGCAGATTGAGCTGCGGCGCAAAACGGACGCTAAAAACTTGTGGCCAGCGATTGTGGCGTTAGGTGAGATGGTGCAAGCGGTGCAAGGGCTTGCCACCACCGGCGACCCCTTAGAACCCCCCTCCAGTTACGACCCGCAAAAAACCCTGCAAACCTTTGTCACTTACCAAACGGCTTTTGCTCGTTTGCACCAATGGCTCCAGCGATTGCAACCGCCGCCTGAATGTTTGTCCTTGCACACCGCTTATGACCAAGCCCTTCAAGCCCATGTCGCGGTCATCGGCAAGTTGCGGGAACGCATCGCCTTGAAAGACTTGGCGGGAACGGCAATGATAGGGTTGACGGCACAGAGGCAAATCAACAGCGCCTTACAAACTGCCGATAGCGAATTAGCGCGCGTTTGTGCCCGCTACAACATCCCCAAGTTTTTCACCATCGGCGACGAGTAGCCGTCAGTCCCGTAGCGGGAACAGCGGTGTCAACGGTTGCGCCAGTTGCTCCAATTGCTGCCGTTCCTCAGCCTCCAATGGGCGGTAACTTTTGGCGATGTCCACCGCCATTTGGAACAACCGTTCGTCGCCGGGCGGGATGGCGACGGCAATGGGTTGCGACAGCGAAAACCGCAACGCTAACGCCGCTTGATGTCGGTCGGTCAGCGGCTCATACCAGCACTTGGGCACCTGCCGCCCGTTGGACCAATAGGTTTTTGCCATCGCTTTAATGGCGATGACCGCCGTTCCCATCGCTTGGGCTTTTTCCAGCACCCGTCGCCCAAACCCGTTTTTGAGCAGGCAAACGAAGTTGATGGGAACCATCGCGGTGTCAAAGGGAAAGCGGTCTAACGCCATCAACGCCGCCTCTTCCGAGTGAGCGGAGAACCCGAGGAAGCGGATAAGCCCCTGCTCCCGCGCCCGAAGCAAGGCGTCCATCGCCCCGTCGGGGGCAAAAACTTGTTCCACATCGTCGGGCGTGCGCAACGCGTGGAGTTGGTAAAGATCAAAGTGGTCTGTGTGCAAGCGTTTGAGGGATTGGCGCAAAGCGTCTGCCGCACCAGCCTTGTCACGCTTTTCCGTCTTGCAAGCAAGAAACACCTTGTCCCGCAGCCCTTTTAGCGCGAGGCCGAGCCGCTCTTCCGCATCGCCGTAAGTCGGAGCGACATCAAAGTAGGTCACACCGTTGTCATGCGCCCACCGCACCATCGCATCAGCCTCTTTTTGTGGCAGGTTCATGACGACGATGCCGCCCATTGCGATGGCGGAAACTTCCACGCCTGTTTTGCCCAACATGCGCCGAGGCACAGCGCTGTTGCCCGTGCCCATCGTCACCACACCTCCCAATGCCATCACAGCGGTTTGGAGAAACTGTCGTCGCCGCATCATCGCGTCCCCTCGCTGCCTGTTAGCCGTGCCAAAGTTTACGGCGCACGCGATAACAAAGCAAGTGAGGCGGGCGGCAATGCCGCAGCGTCCTAAGACCGAATCACCGGCATCGCAGGGACGACAGCCGTGCGTGCCGTTGTGGGCACAACTTGTCGCTGCCCTTTGGATGGTCGGCGTTCTCGTCTGGTTTTTCACCGACCCGAAAATCCAGCGGTGGCTGACGGACATGGTGGCGGGTTTGTTGGGTGGACGCTGAAATGCCACCGTCACGCACCTTCGCATCCACGCAGTAAGTTGACGCCATCACTTTGCTGCCGCAAAGTGATGGTGGGCAAAATTGATGGGCTTTGCCCGACAAAACATCGCCCGATCGGCGACGAAAATGGGCAGAACGCAAACAGGGTGCAAAAACATGGCTTGTGTGTTCGTTGATTGCTTTGCAGGGATCAGCGGGGACATGTTTTTGGCGGCGCTCATTGATGCGGGCGCGCCCGCGGAAGCCTTGCTGACGGGCTTGCGCACTTTGCCCCTGCACGGTTGGGACTTGCAAATCGCTCGCGTCCGCAAAGGCGCCCTCGCCGCCACTTCGGTCACCGTCATCGTTGACCATCACCATCACCACCATCGCCACCTCGCCGACATTGAACGCCTTATCGCCGCATCGCAATTGCCTGACCCGGTGAAGGGGCAGAGCCTCGCCGTCTTTCGCTTGCTGGCGGAGGCGGAAGCGAAGGTGCATGGCATCAGCGTTGATGAAGTGCATTTCCACGAGGTCGGTGCGGTGGACAGCATTGTGGACATCGTGGGTGCGGTCTATGCCCTCTACTTGCTTGGCGTTCAAAGCGTTTACGCCTCGGCGCTGCCCTTTTCGCACGGGCGCGTTCAAACGGCGCATGGCGAATTGCCCGTGCCGGCTCCTGCGACACTGGAACTGCTGCGCGGTGTGCCGACTTATCCGCTGAATGTGGACGCCGAATTAGTCACACCGACAGGCGCGGCGTTGCTTAAAGGGTTGGCGAAAAGTTTTGGGACGCCACCGCCATTGACGCCACAGCGCGTCGGCTACGGCGCAGGCAAACGGGACTTACCTTTCCCCAATGTTTTGCGGGTCATCCTCGGTGACGCCCCTGAAGCCCTCCCATTGGAGCGGGAGCGGTTGATGGTCGTGGAGACGAACTTGGACGATATGACGGGCGAATTGGCAGGGTTCGTGATGGAGCGATTGCTGGAAGCAGGGGCAAGGGATGTATGGCTGACGCCCGCGCAAATGAAAAAGAACCGTCCCGCTGTCATCCTCTCGGTGCTATGCGATGCGCCGGCGCTGCCGACAGTTCTGCGCCTTTTGCTCACGGAAACGACGACGCTGGGCGTACGGGTGCAGGAAATGGAACGGTGGTGCTTACCCCGTGAAATGTGGGAAGTGGCGACACCTTACGGGACGGTGCGGGTGAAAGTCGCCCGATGGGGCGATGCGATCGTCAACCTTGCCCCCGAATACGACGATTGCCGTCGTCGTGCTGCGCAACACGGCGTCCCCCTCAAAGAGGTCATGGTAGCCGCCATCGTTGCCGCGCGACAACGCCTTTCACCCGCAGGGCGGTGACATGGGTGGCGCCTCCGATGAGCGACTTTCACGGGAACAACCCTTGCACAGCAGCGCCCAGCGCTTCAGGTTTCAAGCCCAATTCCACTGCGACCTTCGCCCACGACTTGGTTTTCTCGTGCAGGGCAAACACTGCCTCGGCGGGTTTGTTAGCGGCTTTAGCGATACCGTAGCCGACGATCAATCCCGTCCATGTCCAGCCTTTTTTGCGTTGGGCGATGAGCGTTGGGGTGTCCACCTTGAAAAATTGCGCCACGCGGTCAAGGACAAAGTTTTCCAGTTCAGGTGCGGCGACGACGCTCTTTTCAAACGCGGCGAGGAACGCTTGTCCCAGAGTCACGGCGGTCGCCGTGCCGATGCGTTCAGCGACGGCGCGCATTCGCGCTTCCATGTCGGGCATCGGCGCAGGCTGGACAGGAGCTCGCTTGACGGCTTCCTTGAGCAGTTGCAACCCCGTCCAAACTTCCATGACGACTTGCTGCCCGCTGGCATCCAAATCGGCGTGAATTTTGGCGATGAACTCGTCCATCGGCGATGGGGGTTCAGGCGTCGGCGCTTGCCGCGCTGCGACGAAACCGATGACGCCCCCAAGCATCAACGCTGCCAACAGGCTCAAACGCTGCATGAGCCATCACCCCTTTCCGCTCAATTTTTTTCGTGCGATGCGACGAAAATTGGCGGGCGAGAAACCGTTCGCCCCGGCGGCATTTAGCCCTTAGCGGATGAACCATGCCCCGACGGCGACGAAGGCCCAATAAAGCCCTATCGCCCAACCTGCGACGGGCATCCCCACCGCTAAGTGCAAAACCAAAGCGCCCAGCAACGCTGCTGTGAATGGGGGGAGTTCCCATCCGCTCACCGCCGCCACGCGTTGTCCGACCAACCACACGACTGCCACCCATCCGGTTGCCCAAAGGGTCAACAGCACCAGCACCGACACAACGGCGAGAATGCCCAAGGGCGGAAAGGCTTTGCCCGCTTGCCCTAATAGCGCCGCCGACACTGTCACCGCTAACACGACCGCTAACCCTACGCCGAACGCCGTTAGTTGCCGTCGCTGAACGGTGTCGGCTTTTTGGCGCACCCAATCAGGCAGCAGCGCCGTCATCAAAGCGACCCATCCTGCCACGATGAAGTAACTGAGTGCGGTGAAAAAGAACAGCCCGATGACGCCGACCGATTGAGCCATTTGCTCAACGGCTTTCGTTTGTTGAGCGGCGACGGGCGAAACGAACCCTACCGCTATCACGCCCACGGTGCAACGCATGTCTGTTCCCCCGCCTTTCATACCCATCGCGTCAGCCAATTCCATAAGTTGCGAAACAGTTCCGCAGGAAGCGTCGGGACACCCTCCGCCAGACGCCACCAATGGGACAGGTTACGCATGACCCCGGTCAGCGACCATCCAAACCACACCGTCAAACTGATCAAGCCTATTAGCGTCATCGCCCACGCGGCTGCGATCCCATGCCATGAGACCGACGAGGCGGCAATTGCCTGACGACGCTGCCGCCAACGCCGCTCAAACGCCGACGGGGCAGGGGCAGGCAACATTTCCGCTAACAACTCCGCAACCGTTTGCCATTCGGC
The DNA here is from genome assembly GCA_002898575.1 of bacterium HR17. Lineage (NCBI taxonomy): Bacteria > Candidatus Fervidibacterota > Fervidibacteria > Fervidibacterales > Fervidibacteraceae > Fervidibacter > Candidatus Fervidibacter japonicus. Next base: position 28,391 of record BEHT01000015.1, on the reverse strand, counting down.
GGCGAGGCGTTGGCAATCGGGGCAGGTGCGCCAGTGAGCGCGCACAAGGGCTGCCAACTCCGCATCGGCAGTGCCGTCCAGCCATTCGTGCAACGCCGTGCGCCAACGAAAGCATTCGTCGCTCATAGCCATCCCGCCCTTTTTAGTTGTCGGCGCAAAGTCTCGCGCCCGCGAAAGAGCCACGCTTTGACCGTCCCGACCGACGCGTTGAGCGCTTCGGCGATTTCCGCCACGCTCAACCCTTCGGCATAACGCAGCAATAGTGCCGCGCGTTGATTGGGCGGCAGTTGGGACAACGCCTGTTGCACCCAGCGGCGGCGCTCCCTTGCCCACCACTCGCTTTCAGGGTCAGGCAGCGTCGGCACCGGTTCAGCGGTGTCCTCGTCCGCTTCTTCCTCTAACGGCACAAAGGTCACAGCGCTGCGGCGCTCCAATGCGTTCAAGCAAAGACGGGTCGTGATGGTCATCAGCCAGGTCGCAAATGCCCCGCGCTGTGGGTCAAAAAGGGCGAGGCGCGTAAACGCCCGCAAAAAGGCGTCCTGCGCCACATCTTCCGCCCAATCGGGGTCACCCAAAAGGTGCAACGCCAACCCGTAAACGCGGTCACGGTAGCGCCGCACCAACTCATCAAACGCCGCATTGTCACCGTTCAAGCAGCGCCGCACTAACTCGGCGTCGTCCATTGCCGTCGCCCCCCTATCGTGTTTTACAGCCCTGACGCCTATCGGTTGCACTGCGGCATGAGGGCGTGCCAACATTGTGGGCGCGTGAAGGAGGCGAAAGCCAATGCCGACGAAGGAGCAAATTCTGGAAGCGCTCAAAGACTGCTACGACCCGGAGATTGGCATCAACATCGTGGACTTGGGCTTAATTTACGGCGTGGACATTGACGAGGCGACAAGCAAGGTCAAAATCACCTTCACCTTGACATCGCCTTTTTGCCCCCTCGGTCCTGAGTTGGTGGACTGCATACGGATGCGCGTGGGTGCGTTTGAGGGCGTCAAGGAAGTAGAGACCGAGTTGACCTTTGACCCACCTTGGTCGCCCCAAATGGCGACGGAGGAGGGCAAAACGCTTCTGCGGTTGATGGGCGTCCCGATTTGACGCCTTCAGTAAGGGTAATGAAAAAGCGGGATTCGCAAGGCAACGACGGCGCTAGTGCTTGCTTTGCTGTTTAACAGCCACCGATGCAGGAGGCGGTCAACGATGGTGTTGCAGGGCAAGCGCGGGATCGTGTTTGGTGTGGCGAACGAATACAGCAACGCGTGGGCAATCGCCAAAGCCGCCCATGAGCACGGGGCGCAACTTGCCATCACTTACCAAAACGAGCGGTTTGAAGAGACTGTCCGCAAACTCGCCGCCACCCTCAATGACCCCTTGGTGCTGCAATGCGATGTCGCGGAGGATAAGCAAGTCCTGCGGGTCTATGACGAGATCGCTAACCGTTGGGGCAGCTTGGATTTCGTCGTACACAGCATCGCTTTTGCGCCCGGCACGGCGCTGCGGGGCAAGTTCCTTGAGACGACCCGCACCGATTTTTTGATCGCTCACGACATTAGCGTTTACTCCTTCATCGCTGTCACACGCCCCGCGGTGGCGTTGATGTCCAACGGGGGCAGTGTGCTGACCTTAACTTATTTGGGCAGCGAACGGGCGGTGCCTGGTTACAATGTGATGGGCGTGTGCAAAGCAGCGTTGGAAGCCTGCGTGCGGTATCTGGCGGCGGAGTTGGGTGAACACAATATTCGTGTCAACGCCCTTTCGCCCGGTCCCATCAAAACCTTGGCGGCGCGGGGCATCCCCGGCTTCACCAAAATGCTGGACATCATGAAAGAGCGAGCACCCTTGCGCCGCAGCACGACCCAAGAGGAAGTCGGCAAAGCCGCTGTCTTTTTGCTCAGCGATTACGCCTCTGCCATCACGGGCGAAATCATCTACCTTGATTGCGGTTACCGCATCATGGGGATGTGACGACTTGTGCCAGCAGACAAAGAGCAAATCCAGTAAGTGTCAAGTCCCACTGTCGGATGAACTTGAAATCCTGAGATAGAGCCAAAAGTAGTGACCCAAAAATCGCAAACCAATCGTGATTGCCAGCATCAAGGCATTGATTCATAACGCCTCTCACACAGATAATTCTGCTTTGTCTTCAAGAAAGCGACGGAGTTGTTCGTTGTCGGGCGGCTTCAATATCAATGAGTTGCTTGTGAAAATTTGTTAACTCTTTCCATTGCAATCCGTCCTTCCTTGCGTGCCTGTTCAATGTGTTCCTTTGTAGCCAAGCAATAGTAGTCAATATAACCGAAGAGAAAGCCCCAGACATCTTTTGGGTCTGGTGTTTTTGCGCTTCCTTGCAAGAAAGGAAATTCCTTCAAAGAAGTCCAAAAGATCGTCAAGGGCGACACGACACCTCTTTTCTCCGTCAGGCAAAGCCAGATGAGGGTTGAAATTTTGGCGTAAAAGATCGGTAGTAGGATAATAGCGAGGGGAGGGGAAAACGATGAAGCCAATTCCTTTAGCAAACCATCTCAGCAAGGCGCGACTTCAAAACGCATCTGCTCAACCAAAGAGGCTTCTTTAAGGGACGAATATCGGCTATTCTTTGGCTTTATCAAGGAGCAAGCAGGAAAGAAGTTGCCAAAAGGCTTGGGATAACCTTAAAGTCCCTTTGGCAATGGGTTATTTGGGATAACGGGGAGGAAGGGACTGAAAAGGAAAAAGGGGCAAGGTAGGAGAAGAGTTCTTGATGAAGGGAGGATGGAGAAAGTCAAAGAATGGGTGAGCAAAGAAGGAGAGGTTTGGATCTCAAAGAAAATGGCTTTGAGGTTGAAGAAGAAGGGATAGAAGTGACACTTCAAGCGATTTGGTATCGTCTTAAGGAAGGTAGGTGGAGTTGGAAGACGGCGAGACCTTACGACACAGCCCCAAGAGGGATGAGGGAAAGCAAGAAGCCTTCAGAAGGGGCTATCTGAGGCGTCAGGAAGGAGATAGGAAGGTGATTTTCAGTGATTGGATGAGGTATGGCTGATTTCAAACCCTCATCGCAATTGGAGTCCTGTGTGGAGAGAAAGGATTTGCCTTTGAAGATGGAGTTTGAATGGGGATATTTGTGGACGGAGGTAGAAGTCCTTTCGGGAGAGGTGCAAGTCTTTTGGAGCTTCTGAGATGGATGGGGAAGTAGTTAGGATGATAGTAGGGGCATAGAAAAGGGTTGGGAGAGAAAGTGGCTTTGGTCTGGGATAAGGCACCTGTTGACAAAGGAGCAATAAAGGAGGTGTCTGAGGGGTAAAGTGATATGGTTACCGCCTTACAGGCCAAAGTTGAACCTAGTTGAAAGGCTTATTTGAGGAGTTGAGGGAGAGGTGAGGAAGAAGGTGGCAAACAGGGTTTTGGAGGACATGGGGGAGTTGGAGGGGTATTGGTAAAGGCGTTGAGGGAGTATTGGGGAGACAGGGAGAGGGTCAAACGATTTGTGTGAATATTGATGGATAACCACACAACTTTAGAGGGAGGTGAAGTTACATTAATTTTGAGAAGTTTTGCAAAAGAGAGTGATTGGACGGAATGGATGAACGAATTCTGTCGATACTTATTGACCTTCAACAATGGGAACATAGAGAACTATGGGGGTGGACAGAGTGCGGGATTATCCGTCAAGCGCATGTTGACCAGTTTAATGACACTGATTTACGCGCTCGGCTTAGCTCGCTACACCGCAAGCAGGTCTCAGCAATGAAGTAATTGCAACCCCGTCCAACGATCCTTCCTCTCATGTGAGCAATTTGGCATTTGAATTTCGGCAGAAAAAACGCGTATTAAGTACCACTACGACACAAATCTATAAAACCTGAACATAGGAGGTATTACCTCGCCTCATTAAATCTGAAGGCGAACGGAAATCCTTTATACTTGCAGCGTGGAGAATATTTGTAGAAGAACGGCAATTAGGGGAGGCGATTGAACAATGTCCCGATTTTGCGAACTTTCGATAAACGCCGGTTGCAATGGAATTTGACACACCACGATGAAGCCTCCAAAGAGGTTCAGAGAGCAAAAATGAATGCCGGAGTAAAGCATATTGTACATACCACTTCTTCCATCTCAGAGACTGGATGCGATTACAGGTTGGCGTATTGCAAGACTTGAGGATTAACCTTGACCTTATTATACGACAAGTAACACTCAGCACACAGAGGGCACAAGCAGTTTAAGTTATGCTGTTAACGTGGGTAGATTCTGTTCCGAAACACTAAGGTAGCTGATTATGAATTATTTTGCCGGTTTTGGAGGATTTGGAGTCAAGCAGTCAGTGCTTCACAAAATCAGCATTTCGCAGCGAAATCAAACCTGCAAAAGTATAGTTGCGAATAACGAGCGCTAAATCTTCATGGCTTGAGGAGGTGCTAGGGCGGAAGCGGACCCAAAGGCTTCTTTCATTCACTTTGTATCCTTTTCTGTTTGGCGCGGAAACCTCGGAGCAGCGTGCAAGGGTGGTAGAGTCCACTCAGTGGAAGGGTCGGGAGAGAGCGTTTAGCATCTGTCTGAACCCACCTAAAGGGACGCCGCTGACGGCTTTGCTCCGGCGGATGGACGCCAATATGAGGCAATCACCCTCTGGATTGGGCAGCAGCGCTGAATGGATGATAACACTTCCCCAAAAGGCAACCCGTTTGAACGGAGCGGTCTGCAGTTAAGCCTGTTTACTGTCGGCGTAGGGTTCGTCACTGTGTCTGCCAAACCCATAAGCAATGAACTCGCTGACTGGCTGGACTTTTTGCACTACTTCAGTTTGTGTGCGGACAGTGTGGTGTCAGAGTGAGAACGCAGCAGTTTCTTGAGCTTTAACCTTTATGGCGTCACTGCAGCAGAATAAGGATTGTCTCGGTGGGTAGCGCTGCTTATCGGTGCACTAAGTTGCGTAGCGGGCGTGTTAATTTAGCTGTTTTTGAGCAGGCGCTAGTAATCATTGACTTCATCGCCCCAGACCACAGCCTGTTTAAATTAAATAAGGAGGTGAAATGACCGTAATGAACTTACAAGGACGCTCACAAGCGGTTCTGATTACTGACATTGCAGGCAGTATTGGACACTATTTGGGATGCTTCCTTCGGGCACAAGGATACATAGTCGTTGGTCATGTCGAACCGTCCCCAGAGTGTTGTGACGATTTCTATCAGGTAGACATCTTGGAACTTCCTGAAAGGTTCCCATTTCAGCTGAACCACCGTTGGGATGCCATGGTTCACCTAGCAGCTATTAGAGCGCCGAGAGAGGTCCCGGAACAGCAAATTTTTGAAGTTAATGTGATAGGCACTTATAAAGTCCTGCACTTGGCAGTACACCATTAAATTTCAAAAGTTATCTTCATGTCTAGCGAATCAGTCCTTGGTTTCACTTTTTCCAAAAGACCTTTAAAGTCCTATTATGTTCCTATTGATGAAAAAACATTCAATTCATTCACGACACTTAGTTGAACAACTCTTGCGTTACGATAGCGGCTCAGGTTACCATGTGTTTTTCATCATTACCTAATGATGTCGGCGTGCCTATTCCATCTCGACATACTGAAACGCTTCTACGACTTTGAGGGTCCGATCAAGGAAGGCTTTGGCGAGTATGAATCAATCATTGCCTGTCGCGCCTTGCAGAACTTTCTTAAGTGGCAGCCCCGATGGCGTTGGAGATCTTGGCTCCAGAACTAATATAGGAGGTGTTTACAAATGAAGGACAGTCTTTTATCTGCTTTGTCTATCATATCGGATCTAAGCGTGACAATTTCGCTTCCCTTGCTTTACTTGCAAACCAAAGAAATGAGAAAACAAATTCAAAGTGTTACATATCAAACTATTGTACAAATGTTTGACAAATTTTCTTTGATAATGTTATAAAATCATTAATTAGCTTATCTCCTTTTTAGCGTCAATCATTCCATAGATCAAATTAAGGCTGAGTGGCTTGTTTTTATGCGATTTGATTGGTTTGAAAGTATTGTCATGTAAAGATATAAATATTAATCAATGCTACAAGACATCTATAATCATTATATGCGAATTCTTGAATATAGACTTTCTATGCCATTCATTCGTAAAATTGGGGAACAATGTAAAGATCTCTATCATCCTCTACTTCAGTAAGAGGTGCAATTGGTGGTAATGAAGTGTGGTCTTTGAGTGTTTCCTTCATATCCTACACCTTGATTACACTGTGATGGGGCTTGACCATTCGGGTTCTATCTCTTCACCGAGCACCAGTTTCTTTGGAAGACATTCCTAACAAAGCCGATAGACATGGCAGCGGTCTTCGTGAAGAACCAGCAACTCTTTCAATCCTTCAACGACTTCATCAAGTTCTTTCTGAGACAAATCACATTCAAAAACGCTCTTTTGAACTCGCCTTCACCAACCTTTCAAAAACTTGAAGACGCGGTTGCGACGATAGGCATCGGAGATGTCGTAGGCAATGGCGTAACGCATTTGAATCACCTCAAAGTTCCAGAACAATCGGCGTCCATGGATGGTTCTCCTGCACGGATTCTTTCAGTCCCGTTACTTGTTCCTTCAGATAATCGCGGAATGTCCCTATCCTCCCGTCGTTGCCGTAGCGGAAAGGTGTAGTCATCGCTCGCTCGTAGAAATGGAGGTAACGCTTTAAGCTCTGTTCCTTCAATCTCACTTCACCGCTGGGTTGGATGAGAAAATCGTCTGACGTTAGAACACCTCTGTTGAAAAGGCTCAAAGTTAATCGGTCTACGATGGGTTGACGGACGAGTTCCAACAAATCCAACGCCAGATGGGGCCGGCGTCGGCTAACCTCATGCAAGAACCCCAAACCAGGGTGAAGTCCTTGCATCATCACAACACTCAGCACCTCCCCAATACCAGTATGTAGCCCAGACTCAAAACAGCATTGACGGGGTCTTTGGGTGGTCGGCGGTTGCGCTCAGTGAAAGTTAACCCTTCTTGCCGAAGGCACTGAGCAAAAACGGAAAAGTAAAGGACGGATGCTTGTCCTTCAACACCCATCACCTCTGCTACAGAAGAGCGGGGCGGCAAAGTTTCCATCAATTGGCTCAGTTAGTTGGCAACTTGAACCAGCAATGGATTGGGATGGTTGCGGGCACGCCGACGAAGGAGTCGCTGTTGATGGGTAATTTTTGCAGCAACAATTGCTTTCGCAACGCTCAACCTAAAGGCTTCGTCTTGATATCTTTCCACTTACTCAGCAAAACTTCCGAATCTTCATAACCTTAGGCACACAGGGACAAGTGATGCCGGGCAAAAGGTCTTTGAGCCATTCCCTCAAAGTCGCACAACGGATAGTGCGGTGACCTTCGTCCAACCGTTGGATCCATTGGATCTAGCGTTGGACGATGCATGTTTTCTGTCCCAGAAGTTCCGCAGATGTAAAGGTGGCGCCTGAGTTCTGTTGGGAGAAAAGAAACCACTTTATCGTCAGTTCTGGCAAAAGGGAGAAGGACTTGCTCGTTCATTTTGTTTTTAAAAGCCTCTTTTTTACCGACGCATTTAGCCATCGGACCACCGTGTGCCGAAGTGGAGATGACGCCTTTGGTCTTGGCAGCGTTGGGGAAAGAGGCTTCAAATAATTATAAACCATTGTGATGGTGAAAAGAGGGGTCACGGTTGTAAATTTTAGGTCAATGTGTCATTATTTAAGTAGCACTTTGAAAAAGGAAAAGAAGGGAGTGGAGGGGTTGGGAGCCGCTCCACAATGCTAAGGGAGGTGCATTACCCATAGAAGAAAACCTCTTGTTCGAAGGGGTAGTCTTCCGCCGTCCTGAAGCATTCGTGGAGGAAGATGACCGAGAACTCATCTTCAAGGCTTCCATCAACGGGAACATCTTGCGGTTCACCCAGCATGCTTGGGTTCGGTGCCAGCAGCGCGGCGTGTCGCTTGCTGCTGTCTGCTTGGCTCTTGAGTCCGAGCCTCGTTTCCATCACGGCGATTTGGTTTATTGCCTGACGGACCGATTTCTCCTACAGCGAGGTTACCCTCGCTTGGTAGATCGGTTGCGCGGGCTGACCGTTGTCGTGAGACGAGACGGTGTCATCCGGACGGTCAAGTGGGACTGGCAAAAGCGACGCAAAGGCTGCGGACGGAGAGGCAACCAAGCGAACTGGAGTGCTTTCCGCCGCAAGTCTCGTCCCCGCTGGTAAACTCCTCACTCCCGAACTTTAAAGGGGCAGGTGACGAAAAGTTGCCTGCCCCTTTCAATTCCTGTTATAGTTGCAACCTTACCAAAAAGGAAGGTCAAAAAGGAGGATTAGGCTTGGTAGGGTAGGGAAGGGAAGAGAGGGTTTTCAGGACATCCACCAGCCCTTGAAGGTTTTTCACCTTCTCCCTCCCCAAAATGGCATAGAGGCGAAATTGGGGATGAAGAAGGATAGGCGCTTCTATGCTGACTTCTTCAGGGATAGCAGAGTGTAGAAACTCCACAAAGGCAGCTGTTATGGCGTTGTATTCGCCCAGAACCTTCAAGAGCCTCTCCACATCCCTGCTTTCCCAGAACTTCCCTTCATCATAGACCTTCACCTTCAAGCCTTCCTGTCTGGCTAAGTCCAAGACAGCAATGACGGTCAGGTGGGCACGGAGGAAGTTTTCTATCCCGAAGTTGGAAGCGTATTGGGTCTTGCAGAAAGCACACCATCTCCAGCCTCTCAATCTTGGATAAGTAGCTAAAGGCGAAGTTGAGGGGCTCGCTTCCGTGAAAAGGTGGGTCAGGAAAAACGGTAAAGCCGATCAGTTGCCTTGGGAAAGAACGGTAGCTGCCTTTCTTTTGGGGATAGTATTGGGCTTGAATGAGGAACCATCTAAGCCCTTCATCAGGGCAGGTTTGGTAGTTTGTGTTGGGATAGACAAGGTGAACGATGGGGGAAACATCAACTCCCCAATCGGCAATTTGAGAACGAAGGCGCTCCATCAAAGCCAAAATGTCATCGGGGGAGGCATAAGAGTCAGGATGGGAAAGCCGAAAATGAACCGTCAAGCCCACTCTCTTATCACCTCCTTTAGGCTGCGGTTTCGCTACTTTTAGTATACCAAAGGTTCTGCTAAGTTCCAAACCTAAGGGCTATTTACAGAAAAGGCTAACAAACCGATGGGTCAATAGAAAGTGTTGACAGGGGAGGGAACTAAAGCCATGATTTTTGTTGAAATTTTAGGTAAGGAGGCTTTTTGAAATGGCGACAAAGGTCATCAACATCTCTCTGCCTGAAAAATTGCTCAAAGAGATAGACAAGGAGGCTAAAAGGGAGAACAGGACCCGCAGTGAGTTTTTGAGGGAAGCAGCCCGAAGATACATTGAGGCAAAAAGGGCTGGCATCGTCCCTTATTGGACAGCCTCAGAACGAAGGGCATTTGCTGGGTTATCTGCTGCTTCCTTTAACCGTATCTGGGACAACCCAGTAGATGCCGAAGCTTGGGGCAATTGGGAGGAGAGACATGGCAAAGGCAAAAGGGCTAAGACGCGGTGATGGGGTGTTGGTGCCTTTTCCCTTTGCGGACATGACATCTAGGAAGGTGCGTCCCTCTTTGGTTGTCTGCGGGGAAACCTACCATTCTACGGAACCTGACATTATCGTGGCAGCGATGACCAGCAATGTGGCTGCCCATCAGGGACCGACATACTACACCCTTCAAGATTGGCGGGAAGCAAGGCTGCATGTTCCCTCAGTTGTTAAAAGCGTTTTAGCCACTCTTGATCCAAAGTTAGTTCGGCACTGTTTAGGACGCTTGAGTGACTGTGACTAAGGGAAGTGAAGGCAAGACTAAGATTGGTGTTGGGGTTGCCGTGATGGATTCAGTGCCCAGAGTTACATTGCCAATAATGACGGGCGGGTGTCGGGAATGCGTTTAATGGCTGGGATGACAGTGCAAGCAAGAGGGCGACGCTTCCGAATTGTGGATTGCCAACAAGGTGGCAGGGTAGAAGATGACTTCATCCATCTCATTAAATTGCAAGACCTTGATGAACCTAACTTCTCCATCTCCCTCATCGTTCCGTTGGAAAAAGTGGAACCAGCAGAAGTGCCTGAACCTTCCCTGCAGCGCCCTGGGCGATTAGCCCTCTTTCGTCTTTTCCATCATTCCTTGCTTTTAGAGAGTTCGGGTATAGGTCAAAGCCTCCTTGCCTCACAATTGGCACCCATCCGTCGGGAGGACTACCAACTGGTGCCTGTGCATATGGCGCTTTCTTTGCCCCGACCCCGCTTGCTTATCGCTGACGATGTGGGCTTAGGAAAGACAATTGAGGCTGGGCTTATCTTGATGGAACTTCACGCCCGTCGTCGTGCTAACCGCGTCCTCATCGTTTGCCCCGCCAGCCTAAGGCATCAGTGGCAGAGGGAGATGCAAGTTAAGTTTGGATTTCGTTTCGTCATCTTTGACCGTAACACCCTCGCCCAAAAAAGGCGGGAGTTAGAAGCGGGAATTAACCCTTGGGCGCATGAGCCTCGTATCATTGCCAGTATGGATTTCCTCAAACGTCCTGATGGTGCCTTTCGGGAACTGCAGGGGTTGCATTGGGATGTCATCATCGTAGATGAAGCCCACCATGTTGCCCCTGCCGGGGCAGGCGAAAGCGACAAGCAATTGCTGCGATTGGGACGGTTTTTGTCAGAAGCCTGCGACGCTTTGTTGCTTTTGACCGCTACACCTCATAACGGTTATGACGAGAGCATGGCGACTTTACTCCGTTTCCTTGATCCCACCCTTGCTCCTTCCGGGCAACCTTTAAACCCTCAAAGATACCGTCGACACTATATCCGTAGACTGAAAAGCCACATTAAAAACCCTGACGGAACACAAAAATTCATTTTGAGGGCACCGGTTCAGCCTTTGGCAGTGCATCTTTCCGATGCTGCAAGTGCTTTCTATGGCAAAGTTCGCTCATATGCTCAGGCCATTTGGGCTGCTGCTGAGCAAGCCAGGGACGAAAGAGATCGCTCCGCTTTTCAATTTGTCGCCACCATCCTTTGCAAGCGGGCTGCCTCTTCCCAAGCTGCCCTCAAGAATTCCCTTCAAAGGCGCTTGCAAGTTATTACCGAGCAATTGGAAGAGGTGGAAGCCGATCGGGAATTGCTTCGTCGCTGGAGGAGGGGAGAACCTTTAACACCCGATGAGCAACGCAAGTTGGAGAACGATGCCTATCTCAATTACCTCTCGGCGATGCGTCGCTTGCGTAAGGAATTGGTGCAATTACAAGAAGAACAGTTACAAGTGAAAGATTTGCTGGATGAATTGATCCGTCTGGAACAGCAAAGTCCTGACCCGAAACTTTTAAGGTTGCTGCAATGGCTTCAGGAATTGCACCAAAAGCAGCCTGAAACGAAGGTGTTAGTATTCAGCGAGTATGTGGACACGGTGAACGCCATCGCCAAGTTCCTGTCCGCCAACGGTTACGAAGGCAAAGTTGTGACGGCGACAGGTGAAGACCCTGAAAGAGACCAAAAGGAAGCCATTCATCGCTTCCTGTTCGGAGAAGGGCTCATTTTGGTGGCGACAGACATTGCCGGCGAAGGGTTAAACCTTCACTACACTTGTCATCACCTCGTCCATTTTGAATTGCCCTGGAACCCCAACCGATTGGAGCAGCGTAACGGGCGCATTGACCGATACGGTCAAACCAAGCCTCCAATTATTGCCTTCCTATACCTTGCCAACACTTATGAAGATGAAGTTTTAGCAAGGTTGCTGGAAAAGTTGGACCGAAAACTTCGTGCTGAAGGCACCGTCACTGACCTTTTAGGCAGTTTCCAACAGGAACACTTAGAAAGGTTGCTCATGAGCCAAAAAACGATAGACGAAGCCGATAGTGCCTTGGACGAACTTTTGAAGGCGAAAGCCCCCAGAGAGTCATTAGCCGAAGGAGAAGAAGGGTTGTTGATGGCGCTGCGTCGCACCTTACCTGAAACTCCTTTCGTGCCCAACTTGGACGAGTTTCTCCGAAGTGCTGTCCTTTTAGTGAATGGTCAGTGGTATGAACAAGACGGACATGTCTCTGTGCAAACCCCTACCCAATGGTTAGCATTGGACCCAGAAATTCAACCTCAATATGAGCATCTTTATTTACATCCGCCAGATGACCCTTCCATCTCTCCTGATGCCATCCTACATCCCAATCACCCTTTGGTTAAAGCCGCTTTGCAATGGTTCCATCGCCTTCGCTTTGAACCACAACAGGAGGAAATCCGCCTTGCTTACCAAGTTGTCCCTAACCTTAACGAACCTGAAATGATTGTGACTTTCTTGGTAACTTTGCCCGATAAGGCAGGTTCAATCCTCACACTCCTTGAACCCGTTCAGGTCACAAGAAACAAAGTATCCACTGATGAGAAATCTGACCGGCAACGCTTGGCAGATGCTTTATCAAAACCTGGTGGGAATGTGGACATAGCCACGCTGGAGCGGTTATTTGCTGACTGGTGGAAGGATGGTCGGCAGCGGGCATATGAACAGGCAAGGCAGCGAGCCGAAGGTTACCGCCGCCAATTGCTTTACGAGCGGGAACAGCATCTTAAGCGGATGCTGGGTGAATGGCAAGCGTGGAGGGAAGCGATGGAGCGGGAAATTTTGGGTGAGTATTGGCAACAATACGCTCAACGACCCCTTTTTAGCGATATGGAGGCGAAATTACCCCCCGCCATCCAGCGTCGTTTGCGCCAGCACCGTCAACAAGCGGAGGCGCTGCGAGAACAATGGCAGCGTTGGGCAACCTTGTTGCCACCAACTTTGGAAGAAGTCGGCATCTTGTTGAGGGTGCCAAGATCAATGCTCTAAAGGGGGGCTTGCTGTGGGAGAAAGCATTATTTTGAACGACGCATTTGTTGAGGTGCATCTCTTCTTGGATGACCCCGAAGCGATAAGATGGCTGAAGGGGATTGCGGACAATCAGCGGTTGGAGATGGTGAAAAGAGCCTTAAAAGTTGGCATCACCGCGTTAAACAGTGCCCTTGTCGGCAGCACAGCCATGCTTTTTCGACAGGCGCTGGACAAGTGGCGCACTGATGTGGATGCAACCGTGCAAAAGGCACTTGATCAAAGCCAAAAAGCCATCGTGGAAACCCTCCAACAACAATTCGGCCGGCAAATAGATCCCGCCATCCAATTGATTGAACGAGCCGCCAATGAAGCCTCCTTGCGCATCCAAGAACGACTTGCACAGATGGAATGCCGTATAGATCCAACCCATCCAAACAGTTGGTTAAGGGCAATTCATGAAATGATAGACACCATGCGGAACGAATTTGACCCAAATCGCGAGCGCTCTTACCTTTGGCAGGTTCGCAATACCCTCAGTGATTACTTCAGGCGAGACGGTGAAGCAACTCAATGCATCAACGAAGCGGTTACCAGAGCCGTTGAAGGCTTGCAGAGAACCCTTGACCAAATCCGGTCTTCCGTTGACATTATTGCTAACCGCCTTGCCCCAATAACACGGGGGCTCGCCTTTGAACGGGAAGTTGTCCGTGATTTATTGCGGAGAGCCACTGCGGTTACGGGTGACAGTTTAGACCATGTCGGACGGGACCAACGCCCTGGTGACTGGTTAATCGGCGTTCGTTTTAACGGCTCAGAAATCGGCGCTATCGTTGTGGAGGTGAAAGACGAAAAGCGCAATCGAAATCAGGTGGAGCAAGATCTGGACAGGGCTATGCAAAATCGCAACGCACAAATTGGCATCCTTCTGTTCGCCAACCTTGACCAAAACCCCTACGATGTCCCCTTCACCATCTTGGATGATTCTAACAAGATGGTTTGTGTCTGGGATGAAATGGGAAGCAACCTCAACTTCGCTTATCAAGTCGCTCGCCTTCGCCTCATTGACCGCCACCTTAGGCAAACGGCTGCCTTAGACCGACAGGAATTGCTGGAAGAAATCCAAAGTGCCTTGCAGGATGTTGAACGCATGAGGGACCTACAAAATAAAGCAGGCCTTGCTTACGACCGGGCAAGGGAGACTTTTGAATTGGCTCGGGAAATTTACAACAGTCTTCGTAACCGCTTGCAGCGGATTCATCAGCAATTGTCAAGAGTGGGTGTGGGGTGAACTGCCATGACCCGAACTCAAGCCATAACGACGCATGGCACCGCCTTCCCTGATGACTTCTTCTTGCCCGACGACGGGTTGCTTTGGCAGGACAGAAATTGGCGGCAGAATTTGGATGCCGAAACGGCTCGTAAGAAGTTTGGCTATGTTCGCCGAAGCCTTCAATTCGCCCTCCGTAACCTTGCTGACCGCCAGCAACCCCGTGCCACTGCCCGTCATTTGCTTTCATCCCTTTCCGAACTTTTTGGTTGGAAAGTGGGCGAGAGGAAGCGTATGGAGACTGATGAAGGCGAGGAAGAAGCCGGCTATCCCATCAGTGTGGATGGTGACGAACCCGTTTTGTTCGTCCGTTGCCTTGCACCTGATGCCCTCTTTGATGCCCCACCTGAAGGGCATCACCGCCGCTTTTCCCCAACCCTAGTCATGGAAAGGGTTTTGCTGGCAGAAGGCATGACCGTCGGAATACTACTTAACGGCACTGCCCTTCGCCTTCTTCGTTGTGAAAGTGGGCAGCGATCATGGGTGGAGGTGAACCTAACGGCAATTGCCGAAGGTTTTCCTGATGGGGAAAAGGCATGGCAGTTTCTTTGGGCATTTCTGCGCAATGAAGCCTTGAAGGGACGACTCCTTTGGAAAGCCATCGAAGAAGCCCGCATGCATGCCCTTAAAGTCGGGGAGGATTTGGGTAAACAAATTCAAGAAGCCTTACGGTTGCTCCTTCAAGCCCTCCTTGACCATCCCGAAAACCAAGCCTATCGCCCCGATTTAGAGCAGAGTATCTCACAACTTTATCAAGAAGGCTTGAGGTTTCTTTACCGCTTGCTTTTCGTCCTTTACGCCGAAGCAAAAAGTTTGCTTCCGCTGGATTTGCCCGTTTATCACGATGGCTATTCCTTGACGCGTTGGGTGAAATGGGCATTTGACCGTCGCAACCTCTTAACTGACCACGATACTTTCTTGGAACAAACCCTTCGCGCTCTCTTTCAACTCCTTTGGGAAGGTGCCGATTTAGGTCCGCACGGCAAAATCCCCGCTTACAAAGGCAACCTCTTTGACCCTACTTGCATGCCCTTCCTTGAAAACCTTCGCATTGGTGACAAGACCCTTGCTGAAGTCCTCATTCGCCTCGCTTACCGTCAGACCCCACAGGGATGGCGGAGGGTTTCCTATCGCAATCTTGCCGTTGAACACATCGGTTCTGTCTATGAAACGCTGATGGAATACTCGCCTGTAATCGCCACCGAACCCATGTGGGAGGTGGAAGTGAATGGGCAAAGAGAAGTGCTCACCAAAGCCCAGTTAGAGGAAGTGCTCCAACGTCGACTTTGTGTCAACCCCGATGCTCTGAGCGATGACCCCTACCTTGCTTCCCTTGCCCGTCGTGCTGACCGCTTGCAAAAGTCCGTTCGCATCCTCAACCGCTTACCCAAAGGCACCATCTACTTCCGGGCAGGCTTTCGCCGAAAGCAAACAGGGACTTACTTCACCCACCCTGCCCTTGTGGACTTTCTCGTTCGCCAAAGCCTTCAACCTCTCGTTGGGAGGGTGCCAGCGCCTGAGGAGATTTTAAGTCTCAAAATTGTTGACCCTGCGATGGGAAGTGGGCACTTCCTTGTCGCTGCTTGCCGTTTCCTCGCCCAAAAATTGCTGGATGCTTACCGCCAACAATTTGCCCAAGTAATGAATGAAAATCCTGACTTGCCTGAAAGCGAAGCCCTTACGGTAGCAGCCATCCCCCGACCCGTCGCTGCCGTTTGGCAAGATGAATGGCGGGCTCTTACCGCTTGCAAACTCCTTATCGCCAGCCATTGCCTTTACGGCGTGGACAAAAACCCGCTCGCTGTTGACTTGGCGAAAGTGACATTGTGGATTGAAACTGCTGCCGCTGACCAACCCTTGACTTTCCTTGATCACCGTTTCAAGGTTGGCGACAGTTTGCTTGGAGTGCCGCTCAAACGCCTTTTGCCCGAAGGGCTTTTCACTAACCTCTTGCGCCAACGGCTTCAACAAGCCTTCCAGCACTTGCAAACCATCACGGAGTTGGTGAGCGATGACCCTGCTAACTTGGATGCTCTGAGAAAAGCCCACGAAGCGATGGAGAGCGAACTTGAGCCGTTTTGGCAGTTGCACCAAATTGCCATCGGTTCTGTTTTATCGGAAGGCGAGGCGCCTAACGATCCAAATCGGGAGGATGAGGATCTTGCCGAACTATCAATCGCCAGCAAAAAGCGAAAGGCAAAAAGCATTTTAGGCTCAAAACTGTCGGGACAAAGTTGGCATAATTTTTTGCGCTCAGGCGAACTTGACCAAGCCTTACAGGTTGGTGAGCCTTTGCGTCAAGTTGGCGAACAAAATCATGCCTTCTCTTGGGAACTTGCCTTCCCAGATGTCTTCTTCAATCCCGATGGAACACCGAAAGAAAACCCCGGTTTTGATGTTGTCTTGGGCAACCCGCCATGGGATAAGGTGAAGCCGCAGGAATTGGAGTTTTACTCCGACTATGACCCTCTCATCGGCGAGTATCAAGGACAAGTCCGAAAAGACCGCATCCGTGAACTTCATCGCCTCTTCCCTAAACTTGAACAGGAATGGAATGACCACGCGAAAGGCATCAAAAAATATGCCGAATTTCTGACCAAAAGCGGCGTCTATCGCTACCAATTCGCCACCCTTTGTTCTGCCTGTAGTGCCTTGCTTCCCGAAAAGATATGTCAAAAGTGCGGGATGCTCACACCACTTGACAAAAAATGTGCCTTTTGTGGCAAAAGCCTGTTCCCGCAGCGTCAACCCATCCAATGTCCTAATTGCAACGCCGGCTTGAGAGAAGCAAAAGCCATCCACAAAACAAGTGGTGACCCTGACCTCTACCGCTTCTTCACTGAGCGTGCTTACCAAATCGTCCGCGAAGGCGGTTTGGTTGGTTTCCTATTGCCTGCTGCTTTCTACGCCACTGAGGGTGCAACTGCCCTCAGGCGACTCTTGCTGGACAAAAGTCAACTGCAAGCGTGCTTCAGTTTTGAAAACCGTTGGCGTCTATTCCCGATTGACATTCGCTACAAATTCGCCACCGTCGTTTTCCGCAAGGGTGGACAGACCGAAGAGTTCCCTGCTGCCTTCATGTTGCACGATCCTGAGTTCTTGAGTCTACCCGATACGCACCCTGAGCGTTTGCGTCGGGAAGTGCGATTGACTCGTCCTTTTTTGGAGCGAACCAG
The DNA here is from genome assembly GCA_002898575.1 of bacterium HR17. Lineage (NCBI taxonomy): Bacteria > Candidatus Fervidibacterota > Fervidibacteria > Fervidibacterales > Fervidibacteraceae > Fervidibacter > Candidatus Fervidibacter japonicus. The sequence goes on along the minus strand of BEHT01000015.1, from coordinate 11,111 downwards.
CCCCGGCTATCGGCTGTTTTTGGAAGTCAAAAATGCGCTGGAATATCGCCTCGCCGAACGACTCCATCAGAAATTCCCACGCCTTGGTCAAACGGTAGCAGGTGCATGGCAAGTGAGTTTCACGCGTGAAGTGGACATGACGAATGACTCCTATCTCTTTCGCACAGCGGAGCAGTTGGAGCAGAACTTAGCAGTTCGGCAAGAGCCTGACGCAGCGAGCCGACGCGGCGGCATTCTTTACCGCACACCTGATGCTGAAACCTATCGGCAGAAAGGCTATCGCGTCGTGCGTGTTCCGGAATTTGATGTGGAAGTTGCCCTGCCCGAGGATGCGTTGAAAGGTCAAACGGAAGCGGAAATTGAAGCCAAATTGCGAGAGGAGTTGTCTCAAACTCGTCGCCGTCAATCCCGATTTCAAGTCCCTAATCCCCGTTCCCTACCGACCCTGCGCGAAATCTTAACTCGTGGCTTCGTTTGCGACGACAATTATGTGCCGCTTTATGAAGGGCGCATGGTGCACCAGTTTGATCCTGCTGCGAAAGCGTATGTAAGTGGCGAAGGGAAAAAGCAAGTTTGGGAGCACTTAGACTGGCACGAAAAGCACCTGCACCCACACTACTTCGTCAGCGCCAAATTGTTCGCTGCAATGTTTCCAGGGCAGCAGCGGTTTCGGGCAGGGTTTTTGGGTGTCAACTCCGCCACTAACGAACGCACCTTGCAGTCTGCCGTTGTGCCATCTATTGCTGTTTGTGGCAATGCTGTGCCCACTGTAAGTACAGCGCCTGATGACCCTCGCGTAGCCTTACTATGGGCGGCACTTGCTAACTCATTTATCAGCGACTGGCTTATTCGTGTGCGTGTAAAGGAGAACCTGAATTTTGTATTTATTGCCCAACTTCCCATGCCTCGCCTTTCGCCTGACGGTCAGGTAGGGCGAGAGATGGTAGTGCTTTCGGCTCGGCTGAACTGTGTTTTGCCAGAATTTGCGGAGTTATGGGAGCAAGTAGCGCAACGATATCCTGATGACCTTTCGGCTCAATGGCGCTTACCTCAAGACCGCAACGACCCTGACTTTGACCGCTTGCCTTGCATTGACCCGACAGAGCGCCAATTTTTGCGTGCAAGACTTGATGCCCTCGCTGCCGACGCCTACGGATTGACCGTCCCTGAGTTCGCTTACATCCTGACCACCTTCCCACTCCTTGATCGTGACCAACCACCTTTAGAAGGCGAGGAACAAAGCACCGTCACCCGCGACCTTGCCCTTTGCGCTTACATGCTGCACAAAGGTTGGCAACCCTCACCTTTTGGCAAAGCCCATCCCGAATTTCATCAATGGTTGTGTGAGAAGTTGGGCATCACCAACTCATCTTTGAAAGCAACTTCAACTGAAACCATCCCTCACGATCTCGCTGCGTGGTTCACAGAGAATGTGCCTGAAGCGCAAGTGCCGAAAATGGGCGAAATACGCGACCTTGAGAAACGACTTTATGTCGCCATCAAAACCCTCAACGCTGTCGCCTACATCCCAACACGGGGCGAACAGGAAGAGGAGACCGCTGAAGAAGAGGACACTGGAGCAAGCGAGGAAAACGAAACAGACGAAGCCAACTTTCGTGACGAATAAGTTAACACTTGCGGTCTGAATTTGGCTTTGTGTTTACAAATGCGTTACATCATGGCATAATTCTACCTGCCGGCAGCCCCCTGCCGAGCCTTAAACGAAGGAGTGAGAAAGATGCAGCAACAGTTCTTGGGACCTTATCCTTTGAACAGCCAAGAAGTTCAACTGCTTGAAGATGCTTGCGGTGTATATGTCTTAACAGTTTTCAACCGTTCTGATGGGAAGTATTATGCCGTCTATGTCGGGCGCTCCACCAACCTACGAGCGAGGCTACAGCAACACTTACCTCCACAGCAGAACAATTGTCTCCTCCGTAATCCTCCGAGCCACTTTTTCTATCGCTATACGCCCTCTGAGCAGGAAGCCTACGAAGAAGAATGCTGGCTTTACCACCGATACAACCCGCTATGCAACGATATCCATCCTGCCAAGCCTCCGAATAGCAACTGGCGTTGTCCTGTCTGCGGGCAATGAGAGTTTTGCCTTTTAGGTCCTGAGCAATAAAGGGGGCGCAGTAGATGGACATCCTCAAATTCATCGGGCGACGCTTACGGGAAGCGAGGGAACTTTTCGGCTTAACGCAAGAAGAAGCAGCAAAGCGTTTGGGCATCACGAGGGAGTATCTTTCGCTTTTGGAAGCAGGCAAGCGGAGACTGCCTATGCGTTTGTTGGCAAAAGCAGCAGAACTTTACGGTCGCCCGGAAAGTTGGTTCTACGGAATTGGCGACCCCGTTGGCTCACTGCAGATGCTTTTGAGAAAAACTGAAGAGGCATCTCTCTCCGAGGAAACGAAGCGCCAGTTAGTGAAGTTCGCCCACCTTTGCGAGGAAATTGCTAACCTTCGGAAACTCCTCAATCATCCTGTCCCTGAACTTCCAACTTATCCCGTCACGAAAGAGCGATTGGAAGAACAAGCCCGCCAAGCGGCAAGGGCGGAAAGGGAAAGGTTGGGGTTGGACGATGACCCTGCACCCAACCTCGCTGACATTTTGGAAACTCACGGCATCCCTGTCATTCGGCTGCCCATGACCTACGAAGTTTCAGGGGCAATGGCATACGATGCAGAGATGGGAGGGTTTATTCTTGTCAACGCCCAAAAACCTCCAACCCACCAACTGTGGACTGTCGCCCACGAATATGGGCACTTGCTCAAAGACCGACAACAAGGCTTCAACTTGCCAGAGATGGTGAGAGAAACTGACGGAGAAGGAGACGCAAAGCGAGTATGGATAGAAGTTTTCGCTAACCGATTTGCAACCCACTTTCTCATGCCAGAGGAAACTGTTCGCCGTCTCGTGGAAAGCGTCGGTAGCAAACCCCTCACCGCTTGGCGCTTGATAGAACTTCGCCGAACCTTTGGCGTAAGTTACGCTGCACTCCTTTACCGCTTGAAGGAACTGGATTACTTGACGGAGCGGGAGTTTGAAAAGTGGAGGCAGGAAAAACTGATGACTTTGGAGCAATTCATTTTCGGAGAACCTAAAACTTCAACTCGCGAGGAGTTTCGCACCTCCAAAGTCCTTTGGGAGTTGACTGTGGAAGCAGCGATGAAAGGCGAAATCACCCTCAGTTACGCTGCCGAAGTGCTCGGTATCACCCCAATGGAGGTTCAGGACATCCTTTACGAGTTGGAGGGAGCAACTGTTGAAGGAGCATGAAGAGACCATTGCCCACACCTCTTTACTTTCCAACTTTGCCCGAAGCGGACACTTGGAGTTGTTGAAACAGTTGTTCCCCAACGGCGTTTGGGTGACGGAAGGAGTGAGGGAAGAAATAGCGAGAGGGGTCGCAAAATACCCTGAATTGCAAGAGTTGTTGGAAACAGAGGACTTGTGGCTGAAGGTGGTGAAGGAACTTGAACCGGGCGAAGAGCAAGAGAGACAGCGGTTGCAGAAACAGTATACTGGCATCCGCAAAGGCGCTGATGCTGCAGTTTTGGCGGTCGCAAAAGTTCGCAACTGGAAAGTGTTGACAGATGATGACCGAGAGGAGAAGGGCATGGTCAGCATAGCGAGGCAAGAAGGCATTGAGGTCTTCCGCAGTCAAGAATTGTTGAAGTCGGCGGTTCAAAGGGGTTTGATTTCTCACGAAGAGGCGCAACAAGTTAGGCGGGATATAGCGGAGAAAGCCCGTTATTCCCGCATCCTATAGGAACAAGACCCATAAGGGAGGTGCCAAGAGCGATGCCTGCACCTTACTCGCCTTTTCAGGTTGCGAAGAAGTTGGCGGATGAGTATCGCCACCTGCTGCGGACCGTCTTCCGCCCCGCAAGGCAAGAACTGAGGGACGCTTTCGATGCAGCGTTGAACGAGGAAGGTTTTTTGGTGCGAGACATTTACCTTCAGGTTCTGCCTGCTTACGAACGGACGGAACCCATCGAAGGGTTGTCGCAAGAAGTTCGCCAATGGTTTGGGCAGATCGCTGAACGCCCCTACCGGCATCAGGCTGAGGCAGCGAGCAGAATACTTCAAGGTCAACCCGTCATCTTGGCGACAGGGACAGGTTCTGGGAAAACAGAAGCCTTCTTAATGCCCATCGTGGACTGGTGCTTTCGCCATCGCGGCAAAACAGGAGTGAAAGCAATTTTGATTTACCCGATGAACGCTTTGGTCAACAACCAACGCGACCGCTTGCGCCGATTGCTGGCGGGCACAGGCATTTCTTTTGGGCGCTACACGGGCGAAACAGAACTTAGCGGTGAGCGCCCCAGCGATGCTCCCGATGAGGAGCGATGCGTTCGCAGCGAGTTCTGGCAAAACCCGCCTGACCTTCTGCTGACCAACTACCAAATGTTGGACTACATGCTCATCCGCGACGATGGGCGCCGTATCTTCAAAAACCACCAAGTTCGTTTCATCGTTTTGGACGAGGTGCACAACTATCACGGCAAGTTGGGAACGGATATCGCCTTTTTGATGCGAAGGTTGAGGGCTTTTTTGAAGAAGATGAACCCCAATGCACCAGAGCCAATTTTCATTGGGACTTCAGCGACGCTGCAAAGCGGCATGGGTGAAGACCCAAGACAAGCCATCGCTGAATTTTTCACGAAACTGACAGGGCAAAAAACAGAGAAGGACGCTGTGATTTTGGACACTCCTGTTGTCCCGCCCCCGATGCCACCTGATTTGACAATGCCCGCCTTGCCGGAAATCAGCGAGCAAGAGTTAGACGCCTTTGACCCAAAGAGTGAGGAAAGTGTCAAGCGATTGGCTGCTAAACTGGTCAGCGATGTCGTTGCTGATGGTGCTGATGCAGGTAGCCTGTATGCCCGCACACCCCTTGCCTATAGGCTTTTGGAATGGTTGCAAAAGCCTATAGCGTTCGGTGAATTGGTGAACAGATGGGCGAAAGAGCGAGGGATTGAACCTAACGAACAGGTTCAGAGGGAAGTGGAAGCGGCATTATTGGTTGGAAGCGCTTTGCCTGACGAACATCCTCTCAAATTGCGCCTGCGAACCCATCGGCTTTTGCGAGGCTTGTTGCCTTTCTGGCGCTGCTTGAACTGCGGCAAGTTGCTCAGACACGGCGAAAGGGATTGTCCCAACTGTGGTTCAAAAGCGTTGCCCTTGGTGCTGTGTCGCACTTGCGGTTGGGACTTTTACGCTTGCTACAAACCTGATGAAGACAAGAAGCGATTGCATCCATGGGTTCAGCCAACTTCAACAGATCAAACGATTTTCCTTTACGAGCCGCCAAAGGAAAGTTTGGAAGTGGATGCGGAAGAGGAAACCACAGATGAGGGATCTGAGGAAACGACGACGCAACAACATTACTCTACACTGCGCCTTTGCCCCAAGTGTTTAGCAATTGTCAAGGATGGAGTTTGCCCGTCAGGGTGCAGTGCACCGCTTCGTGAGTTCGCTGCCTACGAGAGGCGCGGAACGATTTGCCCTATTTGCCGAAGCCGATATGGTAACCGAGATGTCTTGACAAAGGTGAACATGGGGGTTTCACGGGCGGTGAAGGAGGTGGCGAGGGCGCTTATTCAGTATTTGCCCGAAGAGCAGCAAAAGGTGCTGATTTTCTGCGATAGCCGACAAGATGCTGCCCATCAAGCGTGGTTCATCAAAAACACCGAGAAGCGCCTTTCGGTTCGCCGAGCCATTTACCATTGCCTCAAGGACGAAGAGGAGCCGCACGATTGGGAGTGGCTTAAAGGCAAAGTGTTGGAGTGGTTGGTGCGTAACGGAATAGTAACAGAAGAACTGAGAACAAGGGACGCTCGCGAAAGGGCACTCAAGAGAGTTGAAGGCGCTCTGTTGACAGAATTTGCCATCCAGCCCAATGTCCGCCAGAGTCTGGAGAGGCTCGGTTTAGTGAGGGTTCGCTATGCAGGCTTGGAAGAGGTGTTGCGGCGGGACAATTTTGAACAACTTTGTCGAGAGCACAACTTGCCAACGGAAAAAGTCCGTCAAGCCATCCCCCATCTTCTGGACTTGATGCGGACGAAAGGGGCGTTGGCTCATCCAGCCATCCAACGGGCTTTCAATGCAGGTTCGCAAGTTGCCGTTGAATATGACTTGCTGTCAAGCGGTGGACGGTGGTTTCCTAAAGCCTTTACCCGACCAGGGCAATCGATGCCTTCACGGGAGCAGCAAAACCAAGGTCATTACCAACTGCTTCGTGCTGAAATGTTATTGGCACTCTGTCAACGCTTTCTCGGTTCAAGACCGACATTACAATCGCTACAGGCTCTATTGGAATTCCTGGAGCAGACAGGTCACCTCATATGGGCAAATATTGGGAACAATGGGCAAGGCTATCAAGTGGCGCTTGATTTGTTGGAGTTTGAAGTTGCCCGAAGTTGGGTTCGCTGCGACACTTGCGGGCGAGTTGTTGCAAATGAACCTGCTGGAACACCTTGTCCCCGAGTGAGTTACCAAAAAGCATGTCAAGGGAAACTGAGGGAATGGGATGGACCATTTGCTGAAAGTAATGTTTGGGCATTGCAAATCGCTCATCCCAATTTGCCACCTATAAATGCTGGAGAACACACTGCCGCCGTCACCGATGAGGAGCGGCAGCGGATTGAGCAAGCCTTTCAGAAACAACCACCTGAAGTAAACGCCATCGCTTGCACACCGACTTTGGAGTTGGGCATTGACATTGGAGATTTGGAAGCCGTTGCGCTCCGCAATATTCCTCCCAATCCTGCCCATTACGCTCAGCGGGCTGGGCGGACAGGGAGGCAAACGAGGATGGGCGTTGTTGCTGGCTTTTCTCGTGCCCGCCCTCACGATGGCTACTTCTTTGACCATCCCGACGAAATTATCTTTGGCGCCATCTATCCACCTCGCTTCTACGCTGACAACCGCATCGCCTTAGCATGCCATGTAAGGTCAATCGTTTTTGAAGAGGCTCAACTTCCCATCCCTCCCAACCTCGAACCATACATCAGCGATGAAGGGCATATCAATGCGACAGAAGTTGAGAAGTTGGTTAATGGCATCCAAAAGGCATTGGAAACAGGCAAGCGAAGGGCGTTGGAAGTTTTCGGTGATTTTGAATGGGTCAACGAGCAGTGGGTTGATGAAGTTATCCGCGATTTCCCCGAAAAGGTGCGACAAGTGATTGAATTGCGGGCGAAAGCAATTGAAGAGGCGGTTAAGAACATGCGCTTTTACGCAAACAAGGTGCAACAAACTCAGCAAGAACGGCAACTTGAGCAAGGTTACCGTGAACTGGCGAACCGTTTGCGCACCGACCGTGATTATGCTTATCTGCCCCGAGTGCTTGCAGAGGCGGGGCTGTTGCCGGGTTACGCTTTCCCGCCACAACCTGGTTCACTGCACTTGGGCTTGCAGCCAGAGCCGATTTTTACCAGCCGATTGCAGGCTCAGTGGGAATATGCACCTGGGCAAGTTGTTTACGCACGAGGTGGAAAGTGGGAAGTTAAAGGCATCGCTTTGAACCAGCCGGGTGGAATCACTGAGCGAGGTATCTTGAAGTTTGAATTCACCTTATGCCCAAGTTGTGGGTTAGCAAATCCAAAAAGCAATAACAACTGTTTGCGCTGTGGTGCTGAGTTAACGGAAAGGTCGAAAATCGCTTGGGATGTAGGTGCTTTTCGGGCGGAACTGACAACGGCGCAACCCGAAGAAGAGGAAGATAGGTCAATGCGCGCTTTTGATTTCGCCGCTCACCCACAGCGGGACGGTGAAGTAGTCACTTACCATTTAGGTGACGGATGTTACTTAGAAATGCGCCGGCAGGAAAGCATCTTTTGGTTGAACTTGGGAAGGATTGAGACAAACCCTGACGGGACAGTCAAGGAAGTGCGTTCGTTCTGGATCTGCGAGAAGTGCGGTGAATCGGTTGAACCACCTGCAGAGGGTTCGCAAAAGGCGAAAAAGGGGCGAAAGCAAAAAGCACAACGACGCCATAGCCAAACTTGTGACGGTGAACCTATCGAAATTGCGTTAGGGCATCAAACGAAGGCAGATACCCTTCGACTTATCGTCCCCGGCGTTGAGTTGCTTGGTGCTGAAGGAGTTCGGTGGGCTTGGAGTCTGGTTTACGCCATCGTGCAAGGTGCAGCCTTAGCGTTCCAGTTGGACGAGGAAGACATCGACGGGTTTGTGTTAGTGAAACGGGATGAACAGGGCGAGCAGGTGCTGGAAATTTTCTGGGTCGACACAGTTGTTGGGGGTTCAGGCGTTTTGCAGGATTTAGCCGAGAATTTCCCCAAAGTGGCGAAGTTTGCCTTAAAGCATTTGGAGGGTCATGATTGTGCTGGCTCTTGCTACCGATGCTTGCGAACTTACCGCAACCAAAAAGTTCACCATTTATTGGATTGGCAGTTAATAGTGGATTGGTTAAAGGTTGCTGCCCAAGCAGAAGTTGTCCAGGTAGGTAGACAAGTGCCACCAATGCAGGGACCAGAATGGGAAGAGGCTCGTCGGGAAGGTTGCCAATCACCTGCCGAGTTAAGACTCCTCAAAGCCATCCGCTCAGCTGGATTGCCTGAACCTGAAAAGCAATATCAGGTTGTAGACGAACAAGGGCAACTCATTACTGCTGCAGACTTCGCTTACCCAGAACATCGCCTGCTTATTTATGTGGACGGTTTAGCCTTCCATTCCTCACTCCCACAAAGGCTTCATGACGCTCGTATCAATCGCTGGCTACAGAGGCAAAATTATCGTGTTCTTCGCTTTTTGGGGACAGAAGTTTATCGCTATGCGAAGCATTGCGTTGAGGAGATACAAAAGTTCTTTAGATCGGATTAAAGCATGGCTATGACCGCAAGCAAAGTGATACCATGTATGAAGGGGTGTCCTATATGCCTGACCAAGTTGGGCAAATGTTTTACTTTGGTGGGAGACCATGGCATGGGAAAGGTATTTGCTTGGAGCGTCCTGCTACTGCCGAGGAAGCTCTCAAATTTGGTGGTTTGGAATGGGAAGTGGAATTGGTGCCTATCGTAACAACTGATGGCACACCCATCAAACGCCGTGTAGCAGTTGTGCGCAAGGACTTGCCTCGCGGTGACCCTTCGCGTATCTTGGGAGTTGTCTACCCTGGCTTCATCCCTTTGCAAAACCGTGATGCTGTGAAGTTGTTTGATCAACTTGTTGGGCAAGGCAAACCTGTCTACCACACGGGAGGCTATCTGGGCAACGGGGAAGTTATTTGGCTGCTGGCAGAACTACCTGAAAAGTTTCACATTTTTGTGAGGGATGATGACCTCGTAGAACCTTTCATGCTTTTCACTAACAGTCACGATGGCACAATAGCAGTGGACATTCGCCTGACGACCATTCGTGTTGTTTGTTGGAACACCCTTAAGATGGCGCTGAGGGAAAAGCAAGCGCCTTTGATTTTCAAGCGATGGCATAAAGGTCACTATGAGACCATACCGATTGAAGTTGAACAATTCCTTCAAAGAGAGACAGAAGCCATTCGCCGGCAATTTATGGCGATGGCACGAACCCCTTTCAGCGAAACTCAATTTCTCCGTTTCCTGTCTGAACTTCTCCCTTTACCTCGCCCACCTGTTAAGCAGACTGAGAGGGCGCGCAAGTTGTATGAGAATCGGGTGGCTGAGGTAAAAGAATTACGCAACCAAATCGCTCAAGTATTTGTTTCAGGGATTAACGGTAACGGGGTTCAAATGAAACCCGAAGAGACCGTGTGGGGTGCCCTTAATGCTGTTACAGGGTTTGTAGATCACCTTCAAAACTTCAAGAGAGGGGACCGCTTTGCTCACATTTTCTTCGGCAAAGGAAATGCCATCAAACGAAGAGCCTACGAACTTTTGTCCAAAGAGACGCAAAGGTTGCAAACTCATGCTTGATTGATAAAAGGCGATTGCGATGCCAGTGGAGATGGTCATTTGGGTTAGCGATGATAGCCGGTTTGGTGATTAGTGTGGATTGTTGGAGTTGGGTTGCCGTCACTGTGTGGGCAATGTTCGGATACTCGTGTCATACTTCAAGCGAACCTTGGCGTGATATTTGGCTACGATGTGGGAGTTATTCAGACCTAACGTGATATGGGGGTGTGACCTATGGCTCTCGAGCAACTTGAAGTCCACGAGATCGTCAAGCGGTCGGTTAAGGGTAATTTAAATGTCCCTGACGCCGAATGAATGCAACATTCCTCCAACCAAAAATGTTTCTACTCCGAACATGTTCGAGTTATTGAATAGTGGCGTCAATGAGTAGGCATTCATCGCAGGTGCACTCAGAGGGATGCATCTTCAAGAGTTGTAAACCTGTCAATAAACGCTGCCTTTCCTCACTATCTAAACATTCAAAAGGAGTTAATATAGAAGCAAACTTACACAACATCTTGATGAACATTGTTTCATCACCACCTTTTAAAAGAACTGGAACGTCGTGTCAAAAATATCCTCAAGTAGATCTGCTGCATCTGCACCTAATGCTATGAAATAGGCTCCTGCGATGAGCAAAAGCGACCCTGCCGAAACTCTTTTACACCTCCCTGCACCTTCAAAGCACCAAAGAACTCCATCGGCTTCCCTATAGAGCTACGAGTCAATACTTGCCACGAACGCCCTTCAGCCATATCTTTTAAGCCTTCCTTTATCTTAGATTTTCCCTGGCTTATCAACTCACTACCAAGCTTTCTTAAATACCAACCAAGAACGAAATACACGAATTCAAGGGGAGTTATTTCATTCCATTCCCACTCTGAATTATGTCCCTCCACATCCACCGCCGCCACCGGATTCCCATCGGCATACAGATACCAATTCACCCCATCACAGGCAGGGTCTTCGCTGATAAATCGCCCTGTCGCTGGCTCATAATACCTTGCCCTCATGTAAATTAACCCTGTCTCTTCATCCGTCGGATGACCGATCTGTGCCACATACTTGAAACTGTTGGAACGCTGCCCACTCTGCTCCCTCACCGCTCCATATGCATCGTAATCATATTTTGCCACAACCGTCCCATCGCTTGCCACCAACGCCCTGCATGAACCTAATCCGTCATAAACAAAATAGACCCTCGCCAATATC